>CAYMSZ010000001.1:0-21481 GCA_964393285.1 uncultured Lachnospiraceae bacterium
GCACATATATGGCGGCTGCCGCTGTTACCATGGGCGATATTACAGTAAAGAATGTAATTCCCAAGCATCTGGAGGCAATCTCCTCCAAGCTGATGGAGATGGGCTGCGAGGTTTCAGAGTTTGACGATGCTGTCCGTGTGGTGGCAAAGCGTCGTATGAACCAGACAAAGGTAAAGACCCTTCCATATCCCGGTTTTCCTACGGATATGCAGCCTCAGATTGCAGTAGCATTGGCATTGGCTTCCGGTACCAGCATTGTGACAGAGAGTATTTTTGAAAATCGGTTCAAATATCTGGATGAGCTGGCTCGTATGGGTGCCAATACGAAGGTAGAAGGCAATATTGCCGTGATTGATGGAGTATCCCGGTTTACAGGAGCCGAGGTAAGTGCTCCGGATCTGAGAGCAGGTGCGGCACTGGTGCTGGCAGGTTTGGCAGCAGAGGGATGTACCGTTGTGGAAGATGTAGAATACATTATGCGTGGCTACGAAAATTTTGAGGAAAAGCTTCGGGATCTGGGAGCGGAGATTCATCTGGCAGATACCGATAAGGAAGTGCAGAAGTATAAGCTTTCCATGATTGGCTGAGAATTTTGACAGCGTGGGAAGAAAATCAGAGTTTTTTTGATATTTTTTCAAAAAAGCCTTGCAAATTCCCATAAAGCGTGTATGATGTGTAACGTACAATTTTATATGGATGGTAATGGTGCCTTATCGGAAGGTATGGCTCATTACGGAAACTTCTCTTATTCAGAGTGATGGAGATACATAGGATCTGTGAAGTCACGGCAACCCCTGTTAGGAAGGTGCCAACCTGAGCGAGTAATCGAACAATAAGGGGATTTGAGTTCAATCACATAATCAAGTCCGCTTTCAGCGGATTTTTTTATTGCCATGCAAAGCAGAAAAAGTTCCCCTTTCTATGTCGGAACATTACATTCTCTTTGCTGTGAGACGATGAAACTCTTGTCTGAGAGGGAGACCGGGGCATGAAGAAAACGATACGAGGGCTGCTTTTGCTTCTGCTTTCTTTGTCTGTGTTGGCAGGCTGTGGAAAGGCAGAGGATTTCAGTGAAAAGCCTGCCTATCTGAAATCTGTCACTTATGTAAGTGACGAATGGGCACTTAACTTCTGGAACAGTGAAGATGATCATCTGGAGGAAGAACTGGATCAGATTGTGTCAGATGGCTTTAACAGCATCATACTGGTGGTTCCCTGGAGAGAATTTGAGCCTGAGCTGGATCCTGTGGGATTTCGCACATATCCCTTTGAAAAGCTGACCCGGATTATGGAGGCGGCAGAAGAGAAGGGCTTGTGGGTGACACTTCGGGTAGGTTACACCTGGGATTATTGTGATGACGGGACAGATGTAAGAGTTAGATTCCGGGAGCTTCTCTATGATGAGAAAACCCAGGCAGCATGGGACGCTTATGTGATAAAGCTCTATGAGACGGTGTCACCTTACCCTAATTTTTACGGAGGGTTCCTGACCTGGGAGGATTTTTGGAGCTTTACCTATTTTGCCAAGTCTCTGGGAGATACGGAAGAGGGCAGATATTGGGCGGATATCAGCGGATATAAGGAATATGTATCCCAACACTACACCCTGGACGAGCTCTCCAAACTCTATGGAGAACCCATAGAAAGCCTGGAGGAGATATATCTGCCGGGAGCAGAACAGCCGGCCCTGGCTCTTCTGTATGAGTTTTTTGATGAGTGGCTCAATGAATTTCTGGCACATAACCAGGAGATCTTCCCCAACATGTCTATGGAAGTCCGCATGGATTCGGATCAGGTTTGCGGGGTGGATGGAGAGTGGTACTGGTATGACCATAGCGCTACCTATTCCTGCCAGAATTCGGATTATGTTTCTCTGATGTACGGAGTGCCCATAGGACATATCAATCAGGGAGAACGGTTGACGGTGGAGGAAGCACTTCCTACCTCCAGAGATATGCTGGATTCGGTTTTACTTCACACAGAAGGAAAAAAGTTGTACATTGAGCAGTTTTTGTACATGGACAATACGCCGGGATTTGAGATGAATGCACAGCTGCAGGAAGACCTGACTGATGATTATATCCTGGCCATGGCAGATGTGCTGAAAGACCGGATTATGGGTTACGGTGTGTGGACCTATATCAACTATGGCAACAACCTTCTCTACAATCCCCAATTTGCATTGGGAGATGAGGGATGGGAACTGTCAGGAGGGGCCCAGGTGGTGGAATGGAACGGTTCCAACCAGGTGCTTCTGCCGGCGGGAGCGAGCCTGACAAATTCCATCGCCAATGAAGGCACAGAGACATACCTCCGATTTACCATAGATGGAGAAGAAGAGGCGACGGTATCGGTAACCTTTGGAGAAGAAACCCAGACAGTGACAGGATCAGGAGGCTCCCAGGTGGAGTTAACCTTTACCGCAGGCGGAACCGGTCTTACCTTTACAGCGGACCGTTCCTGCTATATCGATAATGTCAAAGTGTATACCAGAGTCCAGGAAGGACAGCTTTATACCATGGATGGAGAGGAAGGAACCTGCATCCAGGCAATTCGCAAGTTGAATAAAAAATTAAAATAAAAAACTAAAAAAAACAAAGGAGAACTTATGGAAAAGAGATTATTTACTTCTGAATCTGTAACTGAGGGACATCCCGATAAAGTGTGTGATGCCGTTTCTGATGCTATTTTAGATGCGCTGATGGAGCAGGATCCCATGAGCCGTGTTGCCTGCGAGACCTTTGCAGCTACCGGACTGATCATGGTAGCCGGTGAGATCACCACTAAGGCTAATGTAGATTATCAGGCCATTATTCGTAAGACAGTTACAGACATTGGTTATGACAGTGCCGACGCCTGCTTTAACGGCAACACCTGTGCAGTTATGCTGTCCATTGATAAGCAGTCTCCGGACATTGCCATGGGAGTGGACAAGGCGTTGGAGGCCAAGGAAAACCAGATGACTGACGAGGAGCTGGAAGCCATCGGTGCCGGAGACCAGGGCATGATGTTTGGCTATGCCACCAATGAGACAGAGGATTATATGCCTTATCCCATCAGCCTGGCTCACAAGCTGACCAAGCGTCTGGCTCAGGTTCGTAAGGATGGCACCCTGCCTTATCTTCGTCCGGATGGCAAGAGCCAGGTAACCGTAGAGTATGATGAGAATGGCAAGCCCATCCACATCAATGCCTGTGTTATCTCCACCCAGCATGCAGCAGAGGTATCCCAGGAGCAGATTCATGAGGATGTGCGCAAGTATGTCATCGATCCTATCCTGCCTGCAAAGCTGGTAGATGAGAACACCAAGTATTTTATCAATCCTACAGGACGATTTGTAATCGGAGGACCTGCCGGAGATACCGGACTGACAGGACGTAAAATCATCGTAGACACCTACGGCGGCTATGCCCGTCACGGCGGCGGCGCTTTCTCTGGAAAGGACTGCACAAAGGTAGACCGCTCTGCCGCTTATGCAGCTCGTTATGTGGCAAAGAACATTGTAGCAGCCGGACTGGCAGAAAAATGCGAGATTCAGCTGTCCTATGCCATCGGTGTGGCACAGCCCACCTCTGTTATGGTAGATACCTTTGGTACAGGCAAGCTGTCTGATGAAAAGCTGGTAGAGATCGTTCGTGAGAATTTTGATCTGCGTCCTGCCGGTATTATTAAGATGCTGGATCTGCGTCGTCCTATCTATAAGCAGACCGCTGCTTATGGACATTTCGGAAGAACCGATCTGGATCTGAGCTGGGAGAGACTGGACAAGGTAGAGGCCTTAAAGGCATACCTGGCATAAGAGAGAAAGAAGAGGTGCAGCAGAGATATCCGGCTGCACAGTCTAAACCCACAGGGAAATCAGGAAACGGGAAAGTCTGCCGGAAACGATTGTATTTCGGCAGACTTTTTGTTAGAATGAGTGAGAAGGTTACAAAATAATTTGCAACCAATCAGCCGGGGAGGATATATTTTATGAAAAATTATATTGGTATCGATGTAGGGGGAACTACGGTTAAATTTGGTCTGTTTTATGAAAACGGAGAGCTTCTGGATAAGTGGGAAATTCCCACTCAGACAGAAAATTGCAAGGAAAAATTATACACAGACCTGGCAAATTCCATGACAGCAAAGCTGGAAGAAAAGGGAATCCCCTATGAGAATCTGGCTGGGGTAGGAATGGGATTGCCGGGGCCGGTGCGTCCTGACGGAAGCATCAGCAAACTGACAAACCTGGGCATCGGTGAGATTCATCCGGATACGGAATTTCCTGCTTATATCCGGGGAATTAAGGTGCGTGCAGTCAACGATGCCAATGCAGCAGCCTTAGGCGAACTGTGGCAGGGCGGCGGTAAGGATTTTGAAAGCATGGTATTTATTACCCTGGGAACAGGTGTAGGCGGCGGTGTGATTGAAAACAACCGACTGATCTGCGGCAACCAGGGTATGGGTGGAGAGATCGGTCATATTATGATGAACCCGGAAGAGGAATTACAGTGCAACTGCGGCGGTCATGGCTGCCTGGAACAGTATGCATCTGCTACAGGGATCGTCAGACTGGCAACCAGAGCCCTGGCAGCCAGTGAAGAGGACAGCACCCTGCGTCAGATTCCGGATTTCTCCTGCAAGGATGTGCTGGATCAGGCAAAGGCAGGAGATGCGTTGGCAAAGAAGGCAGTGGAGCAGGCAATGGATTACCTGGGACGGGCTATGTGCTTTGTATCCTACACCACAGACCCTCAATGCTTTGTCATAGGGGGAGGCGTTAGCAAAGCTGGTCAGTATCTGATTGATATACTGAAACAGCATTATGAAAAATATGTGCGTTTGCAGAAGCCGGAGGCACAGATACATCTTGCCACTCTGGGTAATGATGCAGGTATCTATGGCGCTGCACGCATGGCTCTGGAGGAATAGAATGAAAGAAACAGGGAAAAAGAACAGCAGGGTGGATTGGAAGCAATTCCTTTCCTACTATAAGCCATACTGGTGGGAGTTTGCCATCGATTTACTGGTGGCAGGGATCAGCGCAGCCATCGCCCTGGTGATTCCCCTTATTGTTCGCTATATTACGGGAACGGTGGTTTATATGCCGTCGGAACAGGTACTGCCGGAGGTGATTCGTCTGGCAGGTCTTATTGTGCTTCTGGTGATAATGAGCTTTGGCTGCAGCTATTTTATGACATACTGGGGTCACCTGATGGGAACAAAAATAGAACGGGATATGCGTCATCAGATTTTTGAACATCTTCAAAAAATGTCCTTTACTTTTTATGACAATCAGAAAACCGGACAGCTTATGAGCCGTGTGACCAATGATCTCTTTGATATTACCGAGCTTCTTCACCATGGACCGGAGAACCTGCTGATTTCCATTGTGAAATTTATAGGAGCCTTCGTGATTTTACTCCGCATCAACTGGAGACTGGCTTTGACAGCCTTTGCCCTGGTACCGGTTATGGCTGCCTACGCCTATTTTTATAATGGAAAGATGCGGATCGCATACCGGGCCAACCGGGCACGCATTGCTGATATCAATACCCAACTGGAGGATAGTCTTTCAGGAGCCAGGGTGGTGAAATCCTTTGCCAATGAGGAGTTGGAAATCGAAAAATTTGACCAGGGAAATCAGCAGTTTGTGGAAAGCAAAAGAAATACCTATCGCTATATGGCAGGATATAATTCTGTGTTGAATGCCCTGACCACACTGATTACGGTGCTGGTAGTGCTGGCGGCAGCTGTTTTCATCAGCAAGGGCTCTTTCCAGGCGTCAGACCTGGTAGTGTTTGTGTTGTATATTTCCACCTTTACGGAGCCGATTAAGACCCTGGTAAACTTCACAGAGCAATTCCAAAGCGGAATGTCAGGCTATGACCGTTTCCGGGAGATTCTGGATACGGAGCCTGATATTGTAGATCGACCGAATGCAGCAGATCTGGAAGAGGTAAAGGGAGATATCTCTTTCCAGGATGTGACGTTCCACTATGACGGATACCAGGAGCTGGTGTTACATCACCTGAATTTGGATATCAAAGCAGGACAGTACGTGGCGTTGGTAGGCACCTCCGGTGTAGGAAAATCCACTTTGTGCAATCTGATTCCCCGGTTCTATGAGGTAACACAGGGTGCAGTGAAGCTGGATGGCAGAGATGTCCGGGACATCAAACTCCATTCTCTGCGCAGTCACATCGGAATTGTACAGCAGGATGTGTATCTGTTTGGCGGAACCGTATTGGAGAATATTCGTTATGGGAAACCGGATGCCACCAGAGAGGAAGTAGTGGAAGCCGCAAAGAATGCCAATGCCCATGACTTTATTATGGAACTGCCAGACGGTTATGATACAGATATCGGTCAGAGGGGCATCAAACTGTCCGGCGGGCAGAAGCAGCGACTGTCTCTTGCCAGAGTATTTTTAAAGGATCCTGAGATTCTGATTTTTGACGAGGCCACCTCTGCACTGGACAATGAAAGTGAGAAAATTGTTCAGGATTCCCTGGAGCGTTTGGCAAAGGGGCGCACTACGCTGGTTATTGCTCACCGCCTGTCTACCATCCGAAATGCAGAAAAGATTTTGGTGCTGGCAGAAGAAGGGGTAGTGGAGCAGGGAAGCCATAAGGAGCTTCTGGAAAAGAAGGGCGTCTATGAGAAGCTGTATCAGATGCAGTTTGGCTGATTTTGAGACCTGAGGTTTGGCTCATAGAGAGTAGCAGTTTGACTAATTTTAAGTTTACAAGGACAAAATCTTGTAGTATACTAGACCCAGTTTGAACAGATACCATGTGTCAAAAAGACGAAAAAAGACACTGGAAAGGACAGAAAATGAGCGTAGAAAAGGTTAATAAATATAAAGAAGAAAAGGCAAACCGCAAAGAGACTCTGGCAAAGGAAAAGAAGGCAAGGAAGCGGAATAAGGCCATTATTACCTTGGTAGCAGCGATTGTTGTGCTGGCCATTGTAGGAGCCATTGGCCTGACCGTTCGCAATCAGTATGTGGTTTATCTGAATACCCGTCCCAATTACGATACTACCTCTATGTTGGTCAGTGATCTGGCTGGTGTCCAGGGACTGGATACCGAAGAGGCGGAGGCTTCTGTAGAGGATGAGACAGAGGCTCCGGCAGAGGAAGAGTCTGAGAGTGAAGCAGAGACAGAGACTGAGTCCGTAGCGGAGACAGAGGCTGAGTCCACAGAGGCACAGAACGAATAACAAGTAAATACCCACTGGCAGTTAAGGATGCCGGGATGAGAGAAGAACGGCAGAATGCCGTTCTTTTTGTGTTATAGAGGGGAAGGAAGCAGAGTATGACAGAAAAGTGGAAGACGATTACTTTAATCGGAATGCCAGGGTCCGGGAAAAGCACCATAGGTGTACTTCTGGCCAAGGAATTGGGATACACCTTTATCGATAGCGATTTACTGATTCAAAAACAGGAAAAACGGCTGTTGAGAGAGATCATTGCAGAGGAAGGACTGGAGAGATTTTTAAAGATCGAGGAACAGGTCAATTCTGAAATAGAAGCGGAGCAGGCAGTCATTGCACCGGGAGGCAGCGTAATCTATGGAGAGAGAGCCATGGAGCATCTGAGAAAAATCAGTATGGTGGTTTACCTGAAGGTTGATTGT
The DNA here is from genome assembly GCA_964393285.1 of uncultured Lachnospiraceae bacterium. Lineage (GTDB taxonomy): Bacteria > Bacillota > Clostridia > Lachnospirales > Lachnospiraceae > RGIG7193. Next base: position 7,623 of record CAYMSZ010000001.1, read on the forward strand.
GAGGAGCTGACCCGACGACTGGGAAATCTGAAAGACCGGGGCGTGGCTCTGAAGGACGGCATGACTCTGGCAGATTTGTATGCAGAGAGACTACCCTATTACGAAAAATATGCAGATATAACCGTGGATGAGTCTGGGAAAATGCCGGGAGATGTGGTAGACTATATTGGACGGATTGTGAAAGACATCAGAGGGAGAAAGTGAGTTATGTATCAAATTGATTTTGAAAAGCCGGAGAGAATTCATTTTATCGGAATCGGCGGCATCAGTATGAGCGGTCTGGCAGAGATTTTGCTGTCCAGAGGGTTTGCCGTCAGCGGTTCCGATTGGCATAGAAGTCAGCTGACAGATCACCTGGAAAAACAGGGAGCTATGATCTATGAAGGACAGTCAGCGGAGCATATTACAGAGGAGATTCATGCCGTTGTCTATACAGCGGCGGTTCACCCGGATAATGCAGAGTATAGTGAGGCAGTGAGATTGGGGATTCCCATGCTGAGCCGTGCACAGCTGGTAGGGGAGCTGATGAAAAATTACGCGACGGCAGTGGCCATTTCCGGTACCCATGGAAAAACGACTACCACCTCCATGCTGTCGGAGATTTTATTGCAGGCCAAAAAAGATCCTACCATCTCTGTAGGCGGGATTCTTCCCAGTATCGGAGGAAATGTGAGAATCGGATATTCCGATTGTATGGTGACAGAGGCATGCGAGTATACCAACAGCTTCCTGGAATTTTATCCTACCCTGGCGGTCATTCTGAATGTGCGGCCGGATCATTTGGATTTCTTCCGGGATATTGAGGATATTCGCCATTCCTTCCGGCGTTTCGCCCAGTTGGTGCCGGCAGAAGGCGCTGTGATTATTGACACCGGAGTGGAGAACTACCAGGAACTGACAGAGGGCCTGGCTGCCCGGGTGATAACGGTAGGCGCAGGAGGCGACTACGAAGCAGGGGAGATTAGCTATGACAGCCAGGGAGATGCATCCTTTATCGTATCGACCAGGACAGGGGAGCAGGAGAATATAACGCTCCGGGTGCCCGGCCTTCACAATGTAGAAAATGCCCTGGCAGCCATTGCAGTTGCCAGAGAACTATCTGTCAGCTGGGAAGACATTCGGGCTGGTCTGGCACATTTTACCGGAACAGAGCGCAGATTCCAGAAAAAAGGACAGTTTAACGGAGTGACGGTAGTAGATGATTACGCCCATCATCCCGATGAGATCCGGGCGACTCTGACAGCAGCGAAGAAAATGTCCTATCAGAAAATATGGTGTGTATTTCAGCCTCATACCTACAGCCGCACCAAGGCGTTGATGGATGAGTTTGCCCAGGCTCTTTCTCTGGCGGATGAGGTGGTACTGGCAGATATTTATGCAGCCAGAGAGACAGATACTTTGGGAGTCAGCTCACAGATGCTGGCAGAAAAAATCCAGGAGATGGGTGTTCCGGCTCACTATCTGGGAGATTTTGAAAAAATTGAAGAATTTTTATACACACATTGTTTACACGATGAATTGTTGATAACTATGGGTGCCGGAGATGTGGTAAAGATTGGAGAAAAACTGGTAAAGCAGTAGGTTATCCACAGTATCCACATTGTTATCAACACAAAGAAAAGCAAAAAAGTGTGGATAGCCGGACAAGTTTTCTACACCGGGAAGCAACAAAAAAGTGCGATTTTTGGTGACAAAAAGCCTGTTTGGGACAGGTTATCCACCATATCCACATTATCCACGGGGGAAAATGACGGAAAGACTCACCGGTTTTCTTTTTTCAAAAACTGTGGTACACTTTGGAAGCAACCAATGTAAGATACAAGAAACAGGTGAAATAAGGGAATGACAGCCATTCAATTTACAGGTACCCAGTACGCAGCGACAGCGGTACCAAACGAATTTTTAGATCAATATCTTCCCAAGGCAGATGGAGATTTCGTAAAGATTTATCTGCTGCTTTGGCGGTATTATACAGCGGGGAGAGCCATATCTGTCACAGAGCTGGCGGACAGGCTGGATGATACGGAAAGAGATATTTTGCGGGGAATCCGCTACTGGGAAAAACAGCAGCTTCTAAGCTGTGTCACCAATGAGCAGGGGGAGATCACCCAGATTGGCTTCCTGCAGCCGGAGAGCCGTCGGGAGACAAGCCAAAATATCAAAGCCACAAGGACATCCCAGCCCTCAGAGAAAGCGACTCCTGTTGCGAAAAAGAATACAACCCATACGGTGAATGCAGCGGTTCATAAGAAGCTGGCAGTGGATGAGGATTTTGGACAGTTGGTTTATATCGTCGGCAAATATCTGAATCGCGGTCTGCTTCCTACAGACAGTCAGATTCTGGAATACCTGTATGGAGAACTGGGGATGTCTGCAGAGCTGCTGGAATATCTGGTGGAAAGCTGTGTGGATGCCGGGCATACCAGCCTGCATTACATAGAAAAAATAGCGCTGGACTGGCATGAAAAGGGAATTCGTACCGTGGACAATGCCAGGGAGCAGACAGAATTGACCAGAAAGCAGTATTATCAGATTTTAAAGGCTTTCGGTATCAGCAGACGAGGACCGGCACCGGAGGAAAAAAAGATCATGGATGTGTGGCTGTATGAGTACGGCTTTTCCATGGAGATTATTCTGGAAGCCTGCAGCCGCACCATTCGGGCAACACATGAACCGAACTTTGAGTATGCCGGTGGAATTTTGGCAGACTGGAAGAAGAAAAAAGTAAAAAGCAGCAATGACATTGCGGCCCTGGATGAAGCATTTCAGAAAAAGAGGGAGGAGAAGGCTGCAAAAGCAGCCGCCAATTCCACGGGAAATGCCTCCAGAAACCGTTTTCATAATTACGAACAGACAGGATATGACTACGATAAGATTTTGGCATCCATACAGCAGTAAACAGGCAAAGGAGAAAGTATGGCATTAACCAATTCACAGTATGAATCCATTATGCGGTCATACGATCGCAGACAGGCATTCCACCGGGAAGAGCAGCGGGAGCATCAGGCGTATGCCTATGAGCGGCTGCCCGGACTCCAAAAGCTGGATCAGGAGATCTCCTCTCTTGCCGTTCGCCAGGCCAGAAGACTGTTAGAAGGGGATGCAGGGGCAGTAGAGGAACTGAAAAAAGATACAGAGCGAATCAGTGCAGAGAGAAGCCGTCTACTGAGAGAAGGCGGATTTCCTGCTGATTATCTGGAATTACAGTATGAATGCCCTAACTGCAAGGATACCGGCTATGCAGGGGGAAAGAAATGTCGATGCTTTCTCCAGAAAGAGCTGGAGGTGCTGTACCACCAGTCCCGTATTCGGGAACGATTGAAGATGGAAAATTTTGACAGCTGCACCGATTTGTGCTATTCTGATACGGAGATTGTGGAAGGAAGCGCTCAGACAGCCCGCCAATATATGAGACATGTCATTGACGATTGCCATGAGTATGTGAAGAATTTTGACAGCAAGGGAGAAAATCTGGTGCTGTATGGAAGCGCCGGCGTAGGGAAAACCTTTCTGGCAGGATGCATCGCCAAGGAACTGATTGAGACCTACCATTCCGTGGTATACCTTTCGGCAGCAGATCTGTTTGACAGCATGGCCAAGGATCGTTTTCACAAAGATGAGGAAGATGATGAAAGCGGCAGCACACAGTCCATTCTGGATTGCGATTTGCTGATCATTGATGACCTGGGAACCGAGATGATTAACAGCTGGACAAACTCTCAGCTGTTTTACTGCCTGAATAAGAGGCTGTTAGCCAAAAAGGCAACGATTATTACCACCAATCTGACCCCCAATCAGCTGAGCAGAGAATATTCAGACCGCGTAGGGTCCAGACTGATAGAGAGCTTCCGATTTATATCCTTCCCACCGGGAGATGTACGCATCTGGAAGCGGATTCAAAGAGCAAGAGAGCAGTAAGGTAGAAAACACAGCAATAATGAGGAGAACAAGTAACATGAGAGAAAAGTATCGTAACTCGATTCCATATGGTCCATTGGGAGTCATTGCCTTAACCGGCTGCACAGAGTTGGGAGACCGGGTGAATGACTATCTGGTAAAGTGGCGTCATGATACGGAAAATACCGAAGATCTGGGAGTCTATGAAGGCTATGTGAAGGATAGTTATCTGGTGCAGACTACGATCCCCAGATTTGGATCCGGCGAGGGCAAGGGTGTCATTGAACAGTCTGTCCGAGGCATGGATCTGTATCTGATGGTGGATGTCTGCAACTACAGCACCAGCTACTCCATCAACGGTAAATTAAATCCCATGTCACCGGATGATCATTATCAGAATCTGAAGCGAGTGATTGCTGCGGTTGCAGGCAAAGCCCGCCGCATTACAGTAATCATGCCCTTCCTCTATGAGAGCCGTCAGCATCGCCGCAGCGGCAGAGAGTCTCTGGACTGTGCCCTGGCACTCCAGGAGCTGGAGAGCATGGGCGTAAATCAGATACTGACCTTCGATGCCCATGACCCCAGGGTGCAGAATGCCATTCCGCTGACTACCTTTGAAAGTGTTCCTTCCACCTATCAGTTTGTCAAGGCACTGTTTGGCAGTGAGAAGGATCTGATCGTAGATAACAATCATATGATGATTATCAGTCCCGATGAAGGCGGCATGAGTCGGGCAGTCTACCTGGCAAACCTGTTGGGACTGGATGTGGGAATGTTCTATAAGCGCCGGGATTACAGCCGTGTAGTAGACGGACGCAACCCTATCGTAGCCCACGAATTCCTGGGCGGCGATATCGAGGGCAAGGATGTCATTATCGTAGATGATATGATTTCTTCCGGAGAAAGTGCCATCGATGTGGCCAGGGAATTGAAGCGCCGCAAGGCTCGTCGGGTATACATTCTGGCTACTTTTGGTCTGTTTACCAGCGGACTGCAGCGGTTTGATAAGGCATACTATGAAGAAGGCGTGTTTGACAAGATTATTACCACAGATCTGATTTATCAGACGCCGGAGCTTTTATCCAAGGAGTATTATATCTCTGCAGAGATGAGCAAGTATATTGCCCTGCTTATCGATACTTTGAATCACGATTCTTCCATTGAAAACTATGTACAGCCTGTGGAGCGTGTTCACAGATATATCAATAAATATAAGGAAGAGCAGAAAAACGCAGCGGAAGAAGGCTGAGTCCTGATACCGTTTTAAACCGTTACCTATCAGCTTTGAGAATGGGTGGTTGCCAGAGTAAAGATAAACTCGGTACCGACTCCCACTGTGCTGATCACATCAATATTTTCGCCATGGGCCTGGATGATCTCTTTTACAATAGAGAGTCCCAGGCCTGTTCCTTTTTTATCCTTGCCTCGTGACAAATCCGTTTTGTAGAAGCGATCCCAGATTTTTTTCTGACTCTCCTTGGGGATACCGATGCCGCTGTCCCGGACGGAGACAAATGCTTTGTCGTAGCGGGTAGAGGTTTCCAGCCGGATGGTGGAGTGGGGATTGGAAAATTTGATGGCATTGTCAATCAGATTGTACAGAACCTGCTGGATTTTGCTCATATCAGCCCACACCATGAGAGTGGGAGCGGAGACAATGAGATCAAAGGAGATGTCCTTGGGACGGCAGGCTCCCTCAAAGGCCGCCGCCGTATTCTTGATCACCTCATTGATATCGAAATTTGTCAGTTCCAGGTAGGCGCCTCTGGTCTCCAGAGTCTGAAGGGTCAGGGTGTTCTGGGTCAGTTTTGCCAGACGGTCTGTCTCAGAGATAACCAGTCTCATATATTTTTCGTAAAGCTCCGGAGGAATGGTGCCGTCTATCATAGCCTCCAGGTAGCCTCGAATGGTTGTCAGAGGAGAACGAAAATCATGGGAAACATTGGAGATGAATTTATGCTGATATTCCTCCGTCTTTGCCAGCTCACTGGCCATATAGTTAAGGGTATTGGACAAGTATCCCATCTCATCCTCTGTGTTCAGGTGAGAACGATAGGAAAGGTCGCCTTCTGCATATTTTCCGGCAGCAACGGTAATCTGCCTCAAAGGGCGATAGACGATAAAATGGAATACAACCAGCAAAATCAGAGAAAGCAGAAAAAGAATCAATCCCGTAATATAGACAACATTTAAAATGCTGTCAGTGGATGCCAAAGCAGAAGAGAGGGATTGATGAAAATATACATAGCCGTAAATCTGATAATAACCGGCAATGGGAGCGTAGGCGGAGATGACATCACCAGAGAATAAATCATAAAAGCGACTGACATGGTAATGCCCCTGCCCGCCATCGGTAGGATTGAAGGCAGCAATCTGCACTCCGGTCTGCTGATCCTGAGAGTCATAGAGAATCAGACCCTGTCGATCTATGATCCAGATAGAGGAATCCAGGGTATCCGCCACAATTTTCATTTCGCTTTCCAGAGAGACCAGATCAGGAGCGCCGTTTGTATAGGTAAGAGCACATTCTTCTGCCAGAACCGATGCCTCCCCATACAGGGCTTCTCCACTTTTCTTCAATAGAAACGCTCTCGTCAGAGAAGCGGAGAAGAAAGCAATCACCAGAAAGCTCAGAATGCCAAACAACAGATACCCTAACAAAAATTTGCTATACAAACGGTGCTTCATAGTCCAAATCCCTTATCCTTTACTGATAGATGATTTCACCTCAAATTTATAGCCGATTCCCCAAACCGTTGCAATGGACCAGACCGGGTGATCCTTAATCTTTTCCCGCAAACGCTTGATATGTACGTCTACCGTTCGTGTCTCACCGGCATATTCATACCCCCAGATGTGGTCTAACAGCTGTTCTCTGGTGAAGACCCGATTCGGGGAGGAGGCCAGAAAATATAAAAGCTCCAGCTCCTTTGGCGCCATATCTATGGTTTGTCCCATGTATTGAACCGAATAATTGGTCAGACTGATGGTAAGATCCGGATAGGAAACCGATTCCCCATGGGAGGATACGGTCTCCGCAGCAGGGGCAGGCTTTACGGCAGTGCGGCGCAGCACAGCCTTGACACGGGCAACCAGCTCCTTGGAATCGAAGGGCTTGATGATGTAATCATCTGCGCCCAGCTCCAGCCCCAGCACCTTATCGAAGACTTCCCCCTTGGCGCTTAACATGATGATGGGAGTGGAAGATTCCCGGCGGATTTCGCGGCACACCTGATAACCGTCGATGCCGGGCAGCATCAGATCCAGAAGGATCAGATCCGGGGCAAAGGTTCGGAACTGAACCAGGGCATCTTCTCCGTTGTATACCATGCAGGTTTCAAAACATTCTTTGGTCAGATACAGAGAAATCAGTTCCGCAATGTTTTCGTCATCGTCTACAATCAGGATTTTTTGTTTCTCGGCCATCAGTTACCTCCTGTTTTCAGTTTGGCAATGGTGACACCCTGGTCACCTTCTCCATAGGCGCCCAGATGGAACTCCTCCACCTGGGAAGAACGTTTCTTTAGTAATTTATGGGTGGCGGTACGCAGGGCACCGGTACCTCGACCATGAATAATGCGAACCTGAGGCAGATGGGCCAGAAACGCGTCATCCAGATATTTATCCAGGGTAGGCATTGCCTCATCTACCGTCATGCCGATGAGATTGATCTCAGGTGAAACACTGAGAGATTTTCCCATTCCGATGCTGCTGGTGTTGGACTTTTGCTTCTTTTGCCTGGATCCGCCTACGGCGCCGTCAGGCCCGGTAATGGTGGCTTCTTCTATCCGTTCCAGATCCCGGATATTCACCTGGGAACGGAGAATTCCCATCTGTACATACAGATCGCCTCTGGCATTGGGCAGTGTGCTGACGGTACCGTTGAGATTCAGGGAGAGAACATGAACGGCATCTCCGATTCGGAAGTCGGCAGGCTTGTTGTTCTTCTTTTGCTTCTCCTTGGCCTGTACCTGAGTGCGGGCCTGGGTCTCTGACAACTTATTGCGAAGCTTTCCCCGCTCTTCCTCCAGCTCTTTTCCTACGCCGGCGCCTTCTGCCAGCTTATTGATACGCCGGATGGTCTGATCGGCAGTTTCTTTGGCATCCTCCAGAATGCGTCTGGCTTCTTCGTTGGCGTCCCGGAGATATTTTTCCCGACGTTTGGCCAGATCTTCCTTATTGGCATGGAGGTCGGCTTTCAGAAGACGGATTTCCTCTTTGTATCCGGCTACCTCCTCCTTTTCCTTTTCCAGGGTGATACGGGCTTCTTCCAACTCGCTGATGATATCTTCAAACTGCTTATCCTGTCTGCCGATGCGACTGCCGGCATCTTCAATCAGATAGTCGGGCAGTCCCAGCTTTCCGGCAATGGCAAAGGCGTTGCTCTTTCCGGGAATGCCAATGAGAAGACGATAGGTAGGACGGAGAGTCTCTACATCAAATTCGCAGCTGGCATTTTCCACGCCGTCAGTAGACAGGGCATACAGCTTAATCTCGCTGTAGTGAGTGGTGGCCATGACACGGACATCCATTTTGTGGAGAAAATCCAGAATGGAAATAGCCAGGGCTGCCCCCTCTGTAGGGTCGGTACCGGCACACAACTCATCAAACAGGACCAGGCTGTTGGTATCGGCCTGATTCAGAATGGTGACAATGTTGGTCATGTGGGAAGAGAAGGTACTCAGATTCTGCTCAATACTCTGTTCATCTCCGATATCGGCATAAACTTCGGTAAAAATAGCCAGCTTAGAGCCTTCCATGGCTGGAATATGGAGACCGGCCTGTCCCATAAGTGTCAGAAGACCTACCGTCTTTAAGGAAACGGTCTTACCGCCGGTATTGGGACCTGTGACAATCAGCGTATTATAGGAGGCGCCCAAAGAAACGTGAATAGGAACCACCCTGTCCTTTGCCAGGAGAGGATGACGTCCCTGCCGGATGTCAATGAAGCCGTCTTCGTTGAAGATGGGACAGGTGGCGTCCATGTCCCTTGCCAAAGCAGCTTTGGCAAAAATAAAATCCAGCTGAGTGAGAATCTGTAAGTCGGTTCGCAGCTCCTCAATATGGGGAGCCGTCTGGCTGCTCAGGTTAGCCAGAATGACCTCAATTTCCTTTTGCTCGGCAATTTCCAGCTCCCGGATCTCGTTGTTCAGCTTTACGATTGCCATGGGTTCAATAAAGTAGGTGGAACCGCTTTGGGATTGATCGTGAACCATGCCGTTTACCTGGTTTTTGTACTCGGCCTTTACCGGGATACAGTAACGACCTCCTCGCATGGTGATCACAGCATCCTGCAGCTGGGTCCGATTGGAATTGACAATTTCATTCAGCTGAGTGTGGATGCGGTCTCCTGCACTTTTAATAGAGCGTCGAATGCTGCGAAGCTTGGGACTGGCATCGTCTGCCATCTCTTCTTCTGACAGAATGCAGCGGGTGATCTCCTGACGAAGCAGGGTCAGAGGTTCCAGAGAGGCAAAAAATCCATCCAGGCTGTCTCCGGCAGCTGCTTCTTCCTCAGAAATCTCAGAATGACGACCGGTAGCAATCCGCAGGGTCTCTCCGCGACCATAGGATTTGGCTCTGGCGGCAACGGCCAGAACCGATGCGATAGACAACAGCTCAGGCATGCTGAGGGAGCTACCGATTTCCAGTCGCTTCAGGGAAGCACCGATGTCCCTGACACCGGAGAAGGAAAGAGTACCCTGACGATAGATTCGCCCCAAAGCATCCTTGGTCTGGGTTTGAGCGGTTTCGATATCCTGGCGCTGATCCATGGGAACACATTCCTCACACAGGCGTTTTCCCAGGGGAGTGGAGGCATGGTCGGACAGCTGCTTGATTATTTTATAAAATTCAAGAGTACGAAGAACTTTTTGGTTCATGTTGTCACCTCGTAAATTGCTACTTCTTCCTGTTTGGGAGGGTTTCAAAGTCAAAAGCCTTTTTGTGCAAGTATAAAGCCCGTAAGCTTTCGACCTTGTTGTCCTTCCAAAAACAGTATAGCGTATTTTTGATAAGATGAAAAGAAAAAACGCTTCACAAAAATTCTGTGCGCCACTATAATAGAACGTATCAGGATTTTTGCAGATACACAGGAGAAAACCTGTCAGACGGAAGAAGGAGAGGCGCCATGCCGGATTCGGAAAATCGGGAATTTATTCGGGAACAGATTATGGATAAGGCAGCAGGCAGACGCTACCGTATGCGTAAAATGGGATTACGCATTCTGGAAGCCATTTCGTTTGGCCTGATCGCTGCCGTCAGCTTTACGCTGTTTATGAAGTTTGTAGGCGGGAAATATTTGCCTCAGACCTCCCAGGAGTTGCCTTCCACTACGGTGGTCATTGATCGGGATACTGATGTGGAAGAAACACAGGAGGAAGAAGAGGGAGAAGAACTTCCCCAGAGTACCTGGGAAAGCGCAGAGGAGGAGACCCGGCAGGAGGAGGAATCCCAGACGACAGAAGAAGCATTACCGGAGGAAGACATCTCTCAGGAAGAACAGTGGGAGAGACAGATGGAGGAGATTGCGGATGCTGCCGTGGCGGCCCAGTTAAAGGAGCAGGATTCCTATCTGGCAAGAGGCTGGTATCGGCTGGTAGCGGCTACGGTTCCTGTGATTCAGAAGGGTCTTGTTACCATCAACGGAACCTCCCGGGAGACCGATGGTTTCTTGCATTCGATAGAGGAGTATAATCCTTGCTGTGGGGCGATTATCTGTGTGACAGATGCAGAGGTACTGATTCTGGCAGATTACGATTCCATTGCCCAGGCAGAAGCCATGACAGTGACCTTTGACGATGGCACCACAGTGGACGGACGGATCAAAAAAACAGATCAAACCACAGGAATCGCCATTGTCAGTGTATCAAAGGTTACCTTGTCGGAAACCACCCTTAACAGAATCAGCACATTGACGCTGGGAAATTCCTATGTGTTAAGTGCAGGGACTCCGCTCATTGCAGCCGGCAGTCCCATCGGATATACCGGATCTGTCCTGGAGGGGATGGTATCCCTGGTGCAGAAAAATACCATTGGCACCGATACTTCATTCCAGCTGATCTATACCGATATGCCTGTGGCAGAGAATGGAGAGGGATTTTTATTTAATACGGCCGGGGAGCTGGTGGGAATTCTGACAGATCGCTACGGAGATAGGGATACCGGATTGCCTGCAGCTATCGGAATTTCCACTTTGAAGGGAATCATGGAAGCTCTCAGCAGCGGAATTGATGTGGCATATCTGGGAATCCAGGGACAGAATGCGACAGCCAGCGTGGCGGCAGCATATGATATGCCCATTGGAATTTATATCACAAAAGTGATAACAGACAGTCCGGCCTATGTGGCAGGTCTGAAGGCAGGAGACATTCTGGTATCCTGTGACAGCACTGAGCTGACAACGATGCAGAAGCTGCAAAGCTTCTTAGAGAGCTACAGTACCGGCGATGTGGTGGTACTGCAGGTATATCGGGCAGGTCAGGAAGAATACATTAAAATGGATTTCAGCGTGACGCTGGGATCCAGATAAGGGGACAAAATGAGATATATTGAAACGCTCCGTGAAGGAGATCGTGTATGTGATATTTATCTGTGCAAATCCAAGCAGATTGCAAAGACCAAAAGCGGAAAAAGCTATTACTCTCTGGTATTGCAGGATAAGACAGGAACCGTAGATGCCAAGGTTTGGGAGCTGACCAACGCCATTGCTCACTTTGAAGCCATGGACTATATCATGATAGATGCAGAGGTTACCAGCTTCCAAAACAGCAGGCAGCTGAATGTACGGCGGATTCGGGTGGCAGCAGAGGGAGAGTATTATCCTCAGGATTATCTGCCTATGTCCGAAAAAAATATTCCGGAGATGTATCGTCAGCTGACAGCCATCATCGGCACCTTTACCAATCCTTATCTGAAAAAGCTGGCAGAGAGCTTTTTTGTGGAGGATGCGTCCTTTAGCAAAAGCTTTTGTGAGCATTCCGCTGCAAAGTCGGTTCACCATGGCTTTGTAGGAGGACTTCTGGAGCATACGCTGAGTGTCACAAAGCTATGTGATTATTATGCAATGACATATCCCTATCTGAATCGGGATCTGCTTCTGTGCGCAGCCATGTTCCACGATATCGGTAAGACCAGAGAACTGTCTCAGTTCCCTGTAAATGATTATACCGATGACGGTCAGCTGCTGGGACATATTGTGATAGGAACCATGATGATTCATGAGCGAATCGGACAGATAGAAGGATTTCCGGCAAAGCTGGCATCTGAATTGGAGCACTGTATTCTGGCCCATCACGGGGAACTGGAGTATGGCTCTCCCAAAAAACCGGCTCTGGCAGAGGCTTTGGCTCTGTCGCTGGCGGATAACACCGATGCCAAGCTGGAAACCATGAAAGAGGCATTGAGTACGGCGGAAGGTCCGGAGTGGATGGGATTCAATCGCTATCTGGATTCTAATATTCGTCCTACCAGCAAATAAGTCAGTAATATAAGCAGTTTACAGACTGCCTGTGAGAGAAAGATATGATCAAAAACGATATTTATGAAGTACAGATTGTAGATATGACAGAAGAGGGTGAGGGCATCGGCAAAGCGGATGGCTTCACTCTTTTTATCAAGGATGCAGTGATTGGGGACAAGGTTCGCTGCAAGGTCATGAAGGCAAAGAAAAACTACGGCTACGGAAAACTGTTGGAGGTGATAACCCCCTCCCCCAATCGGGTAGAACCCAAATGTCCCGTGGCAGGACCCTGCGGCGGCTGCAAGCTCCAGGCCATGTCCTATGAAAGCCAGCTGGCGTTTAAGAAGAATAAGGTTGAGAATCTTCTGAAACGGGTGGGAGGTTTTCCCAATCCTCCTGTCCGACCGGTAATGGGGATGGAGGAGCCCTACGGCTATCGCAACAAGGCCCAGTTCCCTGTAGGCAGAAATAAGGAAGGAAAGCTGGTTACCGGCTTCTATGCCGGCAGAACCCATTCTATTATCGAAACGCCCCATTGCTATCTGGGAGATGATGTGAACCATCAGGTCATGCAGCTTGTTTTGGAGTGGATGGAGGTCTTCCACATAGAGCCCTACGAGGAGACAACCCATAAGGGACTAATTCGCCATGTGCTGATTCGCACCGGAGAACATACGGCTAAAAGTGAGGCTCACCGTCAGATTATGGTGTGCCTGGTGATCAACGGAGGAAAGCTTCCTCATTCTGAGGAGCTCAAGGAGCGGCTGCTCACCATTCCGGGCATGACAGCCATTTCCTACAATATTAACCGGGAAAAAACCAATGTGATTCTGGGAGCCCAGGTTCATACCCTCTATGGACCGGGATACATTACCGATACCATAGGAGATCTGCGTTATCGGATTTCTCCTCAGTCCTTCTTCCAGGTGAATCCCACCCAGACGGAGATCTTGTATGAGACTGCCTTAAAGTTTGCCGGTCTTACCGGAAAGGAAAATGTGTGGGATCTATACTGCGGTACCGGTACCATTACCCTGTTCTTAGCCAAACAGGCAAAAATGGTGAGAGGCGTAGAAATCATACCGGCAGCCATTGCAGATGCCAGGGAAAATGCCAGGGCCAACGGAATCGCCAATGCGGAATTCTATGTAGGGAAGGCAGAGGAGGTTCTTCCTGGGTACTTCGAGAAAACAAAGGAACCGGCAGATGTCATTGTAGTGGACCCGCCCAGAGGAGGCTGTGAGGAGACGCTGCTGCGAACCATGCTGCAGATGAAGCCGGAGAAAATCGTGTATGTATCCTGTGGGGTGGCATCCCTGGCCAGGGATCTGAAGATTTTATGTGAGACAGACTATGCGCTGGTGGAGGTACAGCCTGTGGACATGTTCCCCCAGACAGTGGGGATAGAAAATGTGTGCCTTCTCAGACGGAGAGAAACCACAGAGGAAAGAGAATAGAAAAAAGATCCGTAAAACGGAGCAATCAGGGGGAGGCTTATGAA
>CAYMSZ010000001.1:21581-25628 GCA_964393285.1 uncultured Lachnospiraceae bacterium
AAAGAGAATAGAAAAAAGATCCGTAAAACGGAGCAATCAGGGGGAGGCTTATGAAATATTGGATCAATCGGGAGAATTATCACAGGTTTGATGTGATGGAATTGGGTAAACTTACACCTAGAAGCTATTTCATTCCCTATGAGAACAGGGAGCAGGCAGATGAGGTGGATAGTAAGGAGAAGAGGTATCGCTCTCCCAAGGTTCGTTGTCTGAATGGACAGTGGGATTTCCTTTTTTACGAAAAACCGGCAGAACTGCCTGAGATTTTGGATACGGAGGAGGTTCCCTTTGCTGCCATTGATGTGCCCAGCTGCATACAGTTTCGCGGCTATGACCGTCCCTTCTATGTCAATACCCGTTATCAGTTCCCTTATGAGCCGCCGGAGATTCCCAGGGAGGAGCCGGTGGACAAAACCTTTTGCTGGGTAGGCTCCGATTACGGGGTGAGACCTCGCTATCAGGTGCCGAAAGACGAATATAATTTTGTGGCAGTTTATCGCAAAAAAGTAACACTGCAAAAGACTGCCGCTTCCTACATTCTGTCTTTCCTGGGGGTTGCCAGCTGCCTGGACCTTTATGTAAACGGAACTTTTATGGGCTATTCGGAGGGCAGCCATAATACGGCGGAGTTTGATGTTACCAAAGCATTGGTGTCCGGGGAAAACGAAATTCTGGCAGTGGTGCATCGCTGGTGCAGCGGTACCTATCTGGAATGTCAGGATATGTTTCGAAATACAGGTATCTTCCGGGATGTACTGCTGTATGCCATGGAGGAAGGGGACATCTGGGATGTGGATGTTAAGACGAGACCTGCCCAAAATGGCGGCTACGATGCAGGGATTCATGTCATCCTCCGGGGAGAAGGTACGGTGACTGTGACCCTGTCCGGTCATGGCCTTTACAGAACCAGAAGAGTGGAGTCCAAAAACGGAATAGCCAGGGTAACCTTCCGCAACCTGCCTGTGGAGGAGTGGAATGCAGAGAATCCTGTTCTCTATGATCTTTATCTGGAAACAGAGGGAACCTGCATCAAGGAAAGGGTAGGATTTAAGACCGTTCAAATCCAGGGAGATATTTTTACCATCAATGGAAAAAAAGTGAAACTCCATGGAGTAAATCACCATGACACCTCCTGTACAAACGGCTATACCATGACGCCGGATGAGATTGAGAGAGATGTACGCCTTTGCAAAGAATATAATGTAGATACGGTCCGGACTTCCCATTATCCTCCGGATCCGTTATTTTTGGAACTTTGCGACCAGTGGGGAATCTATGTGGTGGATGAAGCGGATCTGGAGACCCATGGAGTGTACACCCAGAAGCTGCCGCCGTCCTACAATCGGCTAAGTCAGGATTCCCGGTGGGAGGAACGCTATCTGGATCGGGTGAAGCGTCTCTATGGACGGGATAAGACCCACACCTGTGTCATTATGTGGAGTCTGGGAAATGAAAGCGGCGGATACCGCAATACCGATGCCATGTATCACTTCCTGAAACAGCGCACAGAGATTCCGGTACATTACGAAAGTGTGATTCATTCCCAAAGAAAAGCCTATGATGTAGGAAGTGAGATGTATCCCCCTGTTGCCAAAGTAAGGGCAGTGGGAGAACACCGACGCAAGGAGAAGCAGCTCAATGACCGCCCCTATTTCCTGTGTGAATATGCCCATGCCATGGGTGTGGGACCCGGCAATATAGAGGCGTATTGGAAGGAAATCTATTCTCATGATAATCTGATGGGAGGCTGCATCTGGGAAATGGTGGATCATGCAGTGCGCCATGAAGACGGCAGCTATACCTACGGAGGAGATCATGGAGAGTGGGAGCATGATGGAAATTTCTGCGTAGACGGCTTGTTTTATCCCGACAGAAGTCCCTCCACCGGAGCCTGGATTATGAAGTATGCGTATCGACCGTTGCGGGTATCCTACCTGGGAGAAGGGCGATATGAAGTATGGAATACTATGGCATTTTCCGGAGCAGACCGGCTTCGCCTCGTTCTCCGGTTCTCAGATGGAAGACAGGTGGAGAAAAATCCGGAGACAGAGCCTCTGACCAGGCAGGTGTTGGAATGGTCTGATTGCCTGCCGGAAGAAAGCGAGAGTGTCACTGTCTGCGCCTATGAGAAGGCTACCGAAAGACTGGTATCAGAGGAACAGATCCGGTTTTGCCCCTTCTGCTCCAAACCGGTGAAAAAAACCCATGCCCTGCCTGCAGGCTTTCATGCAGATCATGGAAAAATAACCTATGAAAAGGATGGCAAAAGTCTCAACGTGTCAGAGCCTTATACCATCTTATTCCGGGCATCTACCGATAATGATATTGATTTTATGATGCACAGCAAAGTGGCAGCCTATCAGAATGAACAGGAAGAGATCCTGTCCTGGGAAGAGAGTGAAAAACAGGTTCAGGTCACCACGCGCATTACCTGCAAGGGCAGGGAATTTTTGTGCCAGGATACCTATGAAGGGTGCGAAGAGGGAATATTGGTAACCAGCCGGCTGGAATGCGTGAAGGGAGGCGGCAATCTCCCTCGGTTTGGAAAAGCCTTTTCTCTGGATGCTGCCTTCTGCCAGGTGGAATATAAAGGACGGCGGGGGGAATCCTATTGTGATATGAAGGATCAATTCCCTGTGGAACAGGTGACTTGTCAGGTATCTGATATGACGGAACCGAATATTCGTCCCCAGGAAAGCGGCAACCGCTGCGATTGTGAGTATGTGAAGGTATCTGACGGAGAGACGGTATTTTCTGTTACAGCCCTTCAGCAGCCCTTTGAGCTGGGAGTGAAACCCTACAGCGACAGGGAGCTGTTGTGGATGCGCCATCGGGAAGATGAGGTGACAAAGGGAACCTTTGTGACGATCTCTGCATTTCAAATGGGAATTGGAACCGGCAGCTGCGGTCCGGCTACGGCACCGGAATACTGTTATCCGGCGAGAGAGACCTACCAGCTGCAGTTTATACTTTCATAGACGGCTGCCAGGTGACGCAAGCTTTGGTGTTGAGGGAGAATGATATGTATACATGGTATCAATGGCTGGCTTTTTTCTTTATTTATGGTTTCTTTGGATGGATTTGGGAGACATCCTATGTTTCCGTTTGTCAAAAACGATTTGTGAACCGTGGCTTTCTGCATGGTCCCATGATTCCCATCTATGCCTTCGGGGCACTGGCAATGCTCATATTGGCGTTGCCTGTGAAAGCCAATATGCTGGTAACCTATGTAGTAGGTATGGTGGGAGCTACCCTGTTGGAATTGGTGACAGGCTGGCTCATGGAACGTATTTTTAAGGTAAGGTACTGGGATTATCGCAGTCAGAAATTTAATTTTCACGGCTATATCTGTTTATCTTCCTCTCTTTTTTGGGGCTTTCTGGCAGTGGCACTGGTCAATTGGATGCATCCGCCTGTTGAAAACTTTGTCATAAGCCGAAGAACAAATGTGATTCTGGCAGCAGATGCAGGCTGCAGTATTCTGTTTCTTCTTGATTTTGGAGTCAGCTTGAAGCAGGCATTGGATCTGCGAAAGATTCTGGTTTCTCTGGAAAAGCTGTACAAGGATATGGAAGCGGTTCGCCAGGAGCTGGCTGCCCATCTGGATGAGCGGCTGGAGGATTCTAAAGAGCGGATGGACGAGTACCGGGAAGCGGCAGCGGAAAAGCTGGAATCCGGCAGAGAGAAGCTGGACGAATACCGGGAAGCGGCAGTGGAAAAGCTGGAATCCGGCAGAGAGAAGCTGGACGGATACCGGGAAGCAGCAGTGGAAAAGCTGGAATCCGGCAGAGAACGACTGGATGGATACCGGGAAGCAGCTGCAGAGAAACGGGAATCCGGCAGAGAGCGACTGGATGGATTTCGGGAAGCAGCTGCAGAAAAACTGGAGAATCGCATGATAGAGCTGAAAGGAATCAACCGCAGTCGGATGATGGAGTTTACCGCAGCCCGGGAAAAACTGCGGCAGCGTCATCCCAGTGCATCCTTCGGAAAGTGGGATAACCTGATCTGGCAGGAGGAGGAATCTCCTCAAAAAGAGAACTGACA
>CAYMSZ010000002.1:0-18778 GCA_964393285.1 uncultured Lachnospiraceae bacterium
TTTATCTGGGAAGCTTTGCTAAAAGCTTTTCAAAATATTCCGGTAAGGGCGCTGTAAATTCCATGTACTCTCCTGTCCTGGGATGGATGAATCCCAAGACCATGGCATGAAGGGTCTGTCCTTCCAGAGAATAGGGACATTTGGCAGGACCATACAGCTCATCTCCTAACAGAGGATGACCTATGGATGCCATATGAACCCGTATCTGATGTGTTCGCCCTGTCTCCAGCTGGCATTCAATGTAGGTAAAATTACGGAACCTTTCCAGCACCTGATAGTGGGTTATGGCCGGTTTCCCGTTCTTTTCATTTACTGCCATCTTCAGGCGGTCTTTTTCATTGCGGCCAATGGGGGCGTTGATCTCTCCTGTCTCCTCCCGGATCACCCCGTGGACAATGGCCCGATAGCGGCGTGTAATGGAATGGACCTTTAACTGTTCTGCCAAACTGTTGTGAGCCATATCGTTCTTGCAGATCACCAGGACTCCCGTGGTGTCTTTATCAATCCTGTGAACGATGCCCGGTCGAAGGATTCCATTGATTCCGGAAAGATTCCCCTCACAGTGATAAAGGAGTCCATTCACAAGTGTGTCCTTATCATGACCCGGAGCCGGATGTACCACCATTCCCTTCGGCTTGTTAATCAGGATGACATCCTCATCCTCATAGAGAATATCCAGCTCCATGGGCCTGGCTTCTACCTCCAGTGCCACAGGATCCGGAATCTCCACCTGTACCACATTTTTATTTTTTACTTTGTAATTACTCTTTACCGGTGTCCCATCCACCAGAACATGTTGTTCTTTCACTAGCTTTTGCAGATAGGAACGGCTCTGTCCTTCCACATTCTCTGCTAAAAAAAGGTCGATGCGTTTGCCTTCCGCCGACGCATCAACCTGAAATTCTAAAACGCGCATATATTTCTCCACACCTGCCCTCCGACAGGACGCTTTCCATGGTCTCCCGTTTTACCTTTCTCTGGTTTCCTTTTCCCCTGTTTTCTTTTTCTTCAGGAAATCAAAATCCTCATCCCTGTAGAAAAAAAAGACCAACAATGCAAAACCGAAACAAGCTATGGTGATGTAACAGTCCGCCACATTGAATATGGGATAATCAATCAGTTTGAAATACAGAAAATCGATGACATATTCCAAACGCACCCGATCCAGGAAATTTCCCATGGCACCTGCAAAAATCAGGATGCAGGCAGCATTCATAGGGACATATCTCTTCGTAGCAGGAATCCGGACAAAAGCATAGACCACCAGCAACAAAATCACGCAGGTAATCAGGATAAAAAACCATCTCTGATTCTGCAGAATTCCAAAAGCAGCTCCTCTGTTTCTGGAATAGTGGAACTCAAACACACCATCCCATAGTACATAGGGACCATCTATCAAATATTTCTGTGCCAAATACTTGGTCCACTGATCCACTCCCAACAAAAGTGCGACAATCAGGGCCCCTACCAGGCACTTGATTCCTTTTTTCTTCATAGTCCGGGCGTACCTCAAATCTGAATATTAAAAGAGGATACGTCCAAATTGCCACCCAGCATCTCCTGGAAGTCTCCGGACAATTCCACAGACTGAGGAGTTACAATGAAGATATAGTTAGAAATCTTCTGCAGATTTCCATTCATGGAGTAGCAGGCGCCGGAAGTAAAATCAATAATGCGCTGTGCCACATCCATATTGATTCCCTCCAGGTTAATCACAACTGCCCTGCCGGACAACAGCGTATCGCAGATTTCTCTGCCCTCTTCTACCGACTTGGGTCTGAACATGCAGACCTCCATGCTGCGATTTCTCATGGGCACTACATTGTTAGGCTGACGCTTCGAGCGGAAAGGGGAAGGCTTCTCCTCGTAATCATCCACATCCTCTTCCTCGGCCTTGGCTTTGCGGGAAGATCTGAAAGATTTCTTCTCTCTGGGCTCGTCCTCCTCTGCCTCGTCGTCGAACTCCTCGTCGTACTCATCATCCTCATCATTTAACTTCATAGAATCCAGGATTTTATCAAAAAACTTTGCCATGTTACAACTCTCCTACCATTTAATAGCTATATTATCAACAATTTGTGCCCATAAGTCAATACGAATTTTACTTCTTTTTGTAAACTTTGTGTAGAAAATAGTCCATTCTGTTTTAGTAATAAATAATCTGACCTTCCACCACAGAATCTCCGTTTAATACAATGTGGTCGTACTGGGATACTGCACTTCCGGATTTGGAAATAATGTAATACTCTTCGCTTTCATTAATGATTTCGACTTTCCGGAAAATCGTATACCCCTTATTTACATTGTAAACTCCCTTTACCATGGCAGTGAGTGCCAGCTGGTATCGGTCTGTGGAGTCCTCCCGAATGATATACTGTCCGGCTGATACATCATTGCCGTCCACATAGCAGAAATCATTATCGGAGGAGTACACAATGGAGTCTATTTTTTCTACGGTAACGGTCCCGTCTGTTCCGTAAGTCTCCACCAGAACATCTCCATCTTCATTTCGATATTCCATGGGTACCTTGTAGTATAATTTTTCCACTACAGAAGAAACAGGGATCTTTAAACCGCTTATGTTATTGGTGGCTATCTCAATATTTACATATCTTTTGTCTATAAACTGAATCATATATCGCTTCAGTGTAATCTTGCCATATATATTGCCGTCGGCACCGGCATACATTTCAAACTGGCCGGAGGTTTCCAGATCCGTTCCCTTGAAAGAAAGGGTCAGGGTGTCGGCATTGGCAAACCGCTCCCGATCCTCCTCTGTAATCTGGAAGATCAGGTACCATTCTTCGTTTTCTACCCTGCGATAAATGGGAGTACCTGCTGCCACCACCGTACCGTTTCCCATGGAGGTTCTGGAATACGCATCCGTATCAAACATATCTGATGTCACTTCTGCCGGAGTGACAGATTCCAATCCATCCATCACTGAAGAAAAAATTCCTGAAGCAGCAGCATATTTCTTTACAAATCCTACCGTATCCGAAGACAGCTGCCCGGATAACTCCTCCATGGTACTGGCATTGACATATTCCAGCAAAGAGGATTGAAGGCTGCTCTTCATGTCATAAACCGATGAAAAATCCATGGAATCGTAGGATAAGACAAACTCCATGGCATCCGATTTGAACGCTTTTAAATCACTGGTTGACAGCTGGTTCTCCCCTGTCGTCGAAGTAAGCAGCTCCAGCGTCTGACCTGTCTCATCGATAGAACAAACCAGATCCCCCACACCTACCTTGCGGCCATTTCTCACATAATAATTGATATAGCCTGCCGTATCCGTGGTTTCTGTGGTTTCATTGCGCAAAATCAACGCAGAATAGTCCGCATAAGAGGTCAGTGATCCTGTTGACACCTCATATATATGCACCGTTTCTTTGGAGAAATACACTCCCACACAGATCATCATATATACAAAAATGAAAGCAAAAATCACCACACCTACATTCAGGTTTCCCGGCTTACGATATTTGATTATCTTATTTTTTTTTCTGCCTGCCAATCTGAAACCCTCTCTGACTCCTGTTTATTTTAAAACTCTCTTTTTGAAAAAGCCCTCTCTTGGGGAATTTTCAAAAAGTTTTTCCTTTTTTTCTCGCTCTATTATAAAAGAAATCCAGCAAAATTGCAATGTAAGAATGGAAGATGGGTGTATATTTATGAATAAAAAGATGGTGTATATTTCGTTTTTCTCCTGGTCATACTATCTGTAAACATCATCCTTTGCAAGACTGCAAAATAAGGAGGTTTCTATGAATACCAAAGGTTTAGACTATCTCATGCTGGCTCTCGTCATTATCGGAGCAGTCAACTGGGGCCTGATCGGATTTTTCCGTTTTAATCTGGTTACTTTCCTGTTTGGAGATATGACTCTGGCCTCCCGCATCGTCTATGGCGTCGTGGGAATCGCAGGGCTGTATGTAATCAGTATGTACGGACGCATCGGCTCCATGGAAGACTAAAATCCAGGAGAGCCGTAATAACGGCGCTGACAGGTGCACCACCATCAAGAAAGGACTGCCGCAGTCTGCGGCAGTCCCATGTATTTTCTCTGTTCAGATAATTTTCGTTACAGACTGACGATCACTTTATCCTTTGCCTGCTCCGGCAAAGTATCAGCATCTCTGGAGATACTTAAAACGATACGGATCCCATACTTATCCCCCAACATCTCCATGTCGGTAATTGCCTGGGTCAAATCCTCTGCTTCTTCCAGATGTGCCACTGTCAAAAAGCTATCCAGATAGATGGCTTCCAGATCATGATCCTGGGAAATGACACCACATAAAAATCCTACAAACGCATTATACGAACGAATCGGAAACTCTTCCAGGTTAATCAGACGAACCTTGTTACTCAACTCATACATATGCTTTCCGTTCTTATCGATGTAAACGATAGAACCAGTGGCCTGCTCCACCGTCTCATTTGCTCCGGTGAGCAGATATTTTGTCTTGCCTTTCCCCTTTTTACCCGCAATAATCTGAACCATATTGCCTTCCTCCTTCATGTCTCATCCGGTCACAATACCAGCCTCATTCGCCAAACCGGTCACACTCATTATAGTACAAACCAAGGGTTTGTTCAATGCTTAATTCCTGATTTTTGAAAACAACGCATTGAGATTTTCGTACAGGGCACTGCGGGACGGGGATTTTAAAACCACGGATATGTATTCTTTTCCTGCCTCATCCCGGCTGTATAATACCATACAATACTTTGCCGCAGAGGTGGTTCCCGTCTTGCCTCCCACTACATCGATTCCCTCAGGAGCCTGGGCATTGCCATTGGCATACCAGGTTCCGGCAGACCAGGTCTGGGATAACTCGCTGCCGCCTGCCCCTGTATAATAGGCTGTATGCTCCGCAGCAGAAATAATATCTACGAATCGGGAATCCTTCAGCGCCTCATTTAAAATCAAATACAGATCGTAGGCTGTGGTGTAATGCTGTTCATCTGTCAGGCCATGGGGATTGACGAAATGGGTTCCGGTAGCTCCTAACTCTAAGGCTTTCTGATTCATCAGTTCTGCGAAGCCCTCCTGGGTTCCTGCAATGGTAATGGCAATGGCCTGAGCCGCATCATTTCCCGATACCATGAGCATACCGTAAATCAAATCCTCCATGGTATAGACATCTCCTGCCTTTAAGCCTGCCGTAGAGGAACCAGGATCCAGATCCAACATGGCATCTGTAATGGTAACCTTTTCAGACCAGTCCCCGTACTGGGCGGCAATGAGATATGTCATAACCTTGGTGGTGCTGGCCGGATATAACCGGTCAAATGCACTCTGACTATATACTACTTCTTTGTCTGTGATATTAAAAATCAGAGCAGCTCCCGCGTCCAGCGTATCCTCCGTCTCCTGATCTGTCACTACGCACAGATCCGAAGCAAATAACCGGGAGTCTATCTGAAAGCTGCGGGAGATATTTGATGCCTGATTCTCTGCTTCATATTCCCGCAAAAAGGATGGGGATTTTTTATGAAGCAATAGGAACAGAAGGATAAGGATTGCGACCAGCAAGATACCGATCAAAATTTTGATTCTGTCAGGGGAAGCCCCTCTTCTCTTGCCTGCCTTCATCCTTTGCCTCCTTGTGTTAATTGGTTATGAAATCAGCGATACATTTCTCTCCATTCCAGATCGCCTCGATCCAGGGCCTTCACCAGCAGCTCTGCAGTTGCCAGATTGCTGGCCAATGGGATATTATACTTATCACACAGATATGCTACTTTGAACATATCCGGCTCTGTGGTCTTTTGGTTCTCCGGATCACGTAAAAATATGACCATGTCAATCGCATTCTGTTCAATGGCAGCGGAAAGCTGTTGTTCTCCTCCCAGATGACCGGCCAGATATTTATGGATGTTTAAATTTGTCGCCTCTTCGATTAGTCTACCCGTGGTTCCAGTAGCATACAGATCATGCTTTGTCAATATATTGCGATAGGCAATACAGAAATTCTGCATCAATCTCTTCTTGGAATCATGTGCGATTAAACCAACTCTCATGGTGTTCCCCCTCTCTTACGTGTTATCTTTCTTTCTTTGTAAACCTACATTTATAACAACTCCCATTCCGATCATCAGGCTGATCAGGGAACTCAAGCCTGCGCTCAGAAACGGAAGAGGTAGTCCTGTATTAGGTAGTATACCTGTCACTACCCCAACATTGACAAAGGTCTGAAATGCAATTAAACCACCCATGCCTACACAGATCAAACGACCTGCCAGGTCTCTTGCGTGGATACCGATCCAGATACATTCAAATACCACAAAGGCCAGTAACAGTATGATAATGATACTGCCGATAAATCCGGTCTCCTCACCGATGACTGCGAAAATAAAATCACAGGATTCCTCGGAGAGAAAATTTCCGTTCTTCACGGATTCCAATGTTGTATTGAACAATCCTTTGCCATGAAGCTGTCCGGAAGCAATGGCCTGTATGGAGTATCTGGTCTGCCTGGTCAGGTCTGATGAGACCTGATCCGGGTGCAGCCACGCCGTAATACGGTTCATCTGCCATCCGCTGATCAGGGACTGATCCGGCTGAAGCAGAATATATATCACAACGCCGACTATGGGCACACACACCGCCAACACTCCAAGAACCCATTTATAACTGATTCCGGACACATATATCATTACTACAAAAATGAATGCTGTAACCAATGTTGTAGACAAATCCGGTTCTTTAAAGATCAAACCACCGATCCCGGCATACAACGCCACACTTCCTATCACCACAGGAACAGAGCTAACCTTTTCCTGAAAATGATAGAAGTAGGCAGCCAGAGAAAGAATCAATCCAACCTTGGCAAACTCAGAGGGCTGGATTCTGCCGACTCCCGGCAGTGTAACCCATCTGGTAGCCTCCCCGTTGCTGTAACCAATCTTCGGCATCCATACGGATATCAAAAGCAAGATGCTGCAAATATAAATAACTGGTGCTGTCTTTAACCAGAAATGGTAATCCATCAGTGAGACAACCATCATGGCTGCTGCACCGATGACCAATCCTGCGATCTGTTTATAAAACGCACTGTTCCCGGCATTTAACGTGGCACTCTTTACAAAGACAGTGCCGGCTCCCGCCAATATCAGTACATATATAATCAGTCGAAAATCAAGATATCGAAGCTTATACTCTTCAAATTTAAACATGCTGTCGTCCTGTTATGCCTTTACTCCCCGGCTGGATTTGATCATGTCCTTAATCGGAATGTTGGCACACAATGCAGGCACCGTTCCATTATTATTCTCAGACTCCGTCTGAGTAATCTGGATATTTAAATTCTCCGTATCAATGACTACATACTTGGAAATTACCTGAATGATATCATTCTTCATCGCTTCCATAATCTCCGGAGAACAACCGGCCCGATCCGATACCAGCACCAGCTTCAGACGATCCTTAGCCACACTGCCGGAATTCTGATTTTTCTTAAAAATATCAAACAATCCCATGGAAAACGCCTCCTCAGTTCTTCTTGAACAAATTGCCCAATTTCTTCCAAAAGCTCTCGTTTACGTTTAAATCCAAAAAGGGAACTTCTTCTCCTAAAATACGATGGCAAATATTCATGTAAGCGGTACCTGCCAGAGAATCATCTCCCACCAAAGGCTCGCCCTGGTTGGTAGCTACTACGATTCTCTCATCATCCGGCACTACGCCGATCAGGTTCACTGCCAGAATATCTACCACATCATCGGTAGACATCATATCCCCTCTCTTGACCATATCCATACGCAAACGGTTGACAATCAAATCTGTCCGCCCGATGTTATTCGCCTCCAGCAAACCGATGATACGGTCTGCATCCCGAATTGCCGAAACCTCCGGCGTGGTAACCACCAAAGCTCTGTCTGCACCGGCAATGGCGTTTTTAAATCCCTGTTCGATTCCTGCAGGGCAATCCAGAATAATATAATCAAATTCCTCCCGCAGCTCCTCTGTCAGCTTCTTCATCTGCTCCGGCGTCACGCTGGTCTTGTCTCTGGTCTGAGCAGAAGGTAAAAGGAACAGATTATTGTAACGCTTGTCCTTAATCATAGCCTGCTTTGCACGGCAATTTCCCTCTACTACATCTACCAGATTGTAGACAATCCGGTTTTCCAATCCTAAAACCACATCCAGGTTCCGCAAACCGATATCTGTATCAATCATTACAACAGAATATCCCAGCTTTGCCAGGCCTGTTCCCACGTTTGCCGAGGTGGTTGTCTTTCCCACACCGCCTTTGCCGGACGTGATTACAATCACTTCACTCATCTTTTCAGTTCCTCCCAGGTTTTGTATTCAAAAGCAAATCGAATTTGGCTCTATCATTTGGCTCTATCTTACATTTCATCCTATTAAGCCAATTTCCCTCATATCTATCTTACATGATATTTGTGTTTTTTTCCAGTACTTTTGTATAAAAATTTGTGCAAAAAACGACAAATTTGAGTAAAAACTACTTTGTTTACAGCTGAATATCCTGTAAGATATCCCGACACAGCTCTTCCACATAGATTCCGTCCTCCCCACAATAGGCAATCATGGGTTTGGACATGGTTTTCTTTTTGGTTTTCTGGTCATTTCCACGTCCCAGCACGTCGCCAATGCGCAGCTGGGTAGGATCCATTTCCAATGCCGCAATAAAGGCTTTTGTATTTCCTGTAATGCCGGCACAGGCAGTTCCCTTCAAGGCGCCTAACACAATAATGTTTCCGATGGCAATCACCTTTGCTCCGGGATTTACATCTCCCAGAATGGTAATGCTTCCCTCTGATTCCAGCACCTGACCGCTGCGAAGGGTTCCTTTGTAGAATCTGCCCTCGTTGCCATCTGCCGCTGTCTCTTTCACAGGTTTGGCATTTTCCACCCGCAGCTTCTGACGCTCTATGGCATCCCGATACCTCTGTTCCTCTTCCTCATCTTCGCTAAGGATACAGAGAATCTCCACAGTGCTGTTGGCTGTCATCATATCGGCAATTTCCCGCTGCTGTGCAGTCGTCAAATGTTTTCCTTCAAAGGAAAGTGCCACCTTTGCCTTGTTAAAGAATTTGGCCGATTCCTTAAACCGGATCGCCACCTCCTTTGATAATTCCTCAAAGGGAGTATCCGGGTCCAGATAAACTGAGATGCCATATCGATTGCCTTTGATCATTACGGTCTGACTCATTTTCTTCCTCCTGAAGTATATCCTTCCACATGCTAGTCTCGCTGTGAGCCGTCATAGGCCTCCACTGCTTCTCCTGCATTTAAAATTTCATCTAACGTAGTGCTTCCATAATAATAATTCAAAATCTCGTCTGCCAGAATCGCAGCATTGGTACCCGTATATCCGAAGGGGATGGTAACGGAAATGGCAATTTCCGGATCCTCATAGGGTGCAAAGCCGATAAATCTGGCATGGTTGGGCTTGCTGGTATCTTCCTGGGCCGTACCGGTTTTTCCTGCCAGAGAAGTAGCACAATCTTCAAAGGCTTCCTTTACGCTGGATTGGGTTACCACTCCGTACATTCCTTCCCACAATGCATTCCAGGTACTTTCCTTTAAATCCACTGTGGATACGATTTCCGGTGTATGCTCTTCCAGGGTATCTCCTACCGAACTGGTTACCTTTTGAATCAAAGTCAGATCATAGACATTTCCTCTGGTGGCAATGGCTGTCACATATCGGTTCAACTGAATATTTGCGAAGGTGTTGGTACCCTGTCCGATGGCAGAGGGAATGGGGTTCTCATCTGAAATACTGGGCTGACTCTCATAAATCTCAATGCCGGATTTGGAATCCAGTCCAAACATACTGGCGTACTTTGCCAGCTTGCTAAGGCCAAGGGCTGAGCTGTAGTTTCCATCCTCATCCAGAGACAGTCGATAGCCTACCTCACAGAAGAAATAGTTGCAGGAGTTGGTCAATCCTCCTCTCACATCCAACAGGCCATGACCTGCTGTATACCAGCATTTTAGTTTAAACTGCTGGTCAAACTGGTAGTAGGTACCGGTATCATTGATCTGTTCATATTCACCAATCACCCCTTCTTCCAGTCCGGCTGCCGCAGATATCATCTTGAAAACAGATCCCGGCGCTCGTAATACCTGGGTGGCAGTGGCATACAGGGGAGTGGACTGATCGTTAAGCAGCTGGCTGTAATACGTTGCATCCACACTACCGGACAAACGGTTGATATCATAGCTGGGATAAGAAACCAGTGCCCGTACTTCTCCTGTCTCTACATCTGTTATGACAACAGAGCCGGAGCAGGGTGTCAGAGCCAGCTGAGCCGGTGTAAGCTCCAGGTTGCCGATTTTATCCAGGATAAAGGAGTAAACTGCTGACGGTGTACTGTTCTTAAGCTTCTCTACATCGGAATCATTCCATTCCAGAACGCCCTGTTCATACAGTGCCAGACATAACTCTCTGCCGGAAATCTCTCCGTCATAGATCAATATCTCATAAATTTTCTTGCAGAAATCGGAGTTGTTCTCCAGGATTCCCATTACCGTATCCAGCATGACGCCGTAGATGGTATCTGCAGTAGGATACTTTTCTTCCATTCCCAGTTTGGTGGTATCGATCCAGTTCATGCGTATGGCGTAATACAGATATTCCTTCAGGCTGATGTCTCCTGCTGTCCATGCCAGATAGGTTTCATCGGTCTGATCCACACGGTCTGAAACAACATATCCGCCGTCTTTCAGAATTTTCAAAATATAGGTATTATAGGTCTGCTCATTCTCTGTCAGCTCATTGTAGGGAGTAGGATCTTCCCTGGTCAGCTGGTAACGAATGGTTTCCATTACTTCTGTTCTTTCTGCATCCATCTTTGCATAGATGGTCTGTTCCACTTCCGAGGCATCTTTCTTTTCAAAATCACTCATGGTGAGAACATTGTTACTGATGAGCTGATTGTATACCGTCTTAATGGAGATATATTTACTGGATGTTACATCTGTACTGTCCGGTTCTACGTTTTTGATCTTTGCTGTCAAAATACCGGCCAGCATCTGTTCAATCAGATTGTATACCGCTACCTGCAGATCCCGGTCAATGGTCAGATATACATCATTACCGGCAACTGCGCTTTCCTCCGAGACCGTCTCTACGATTCGTCCCATACTGTCTACATAAATTTCTGATATTCCTTTGGTGCCGGAAAGCTCCAGCTCCATGTAGGATTCGATGCCTGCTTTTCCTACTACATCATTTAAGGCATAGTTTTTTTCCTCAGCAACTCCGGCTTCCTCTGCTTCTGCCTGAAGGGTCTCCAGATCATCAGTGGAAACCTTGCCGGTATATCCTAAAATATGAGCAAAAGCATAGGGGTCATTGTATACCCGGATGGTCTGCTGGGCAATCTCCACGCCCAGTAAATTGGCAGAGGCCTCTTTCACTGCCGTCATGGATTCTGTATCCAGACCTGTTGCCAGAGTAACTGCCTCGTACTGACGGTAATAGCTGGAGGCCATGGCATAGCGCATGTTAATGAGCCTTAGTCCCTCTTCCTTTGTAAAGTCATAGGTTCCGTCTGCTTCCTTGGCGCTCTCCTGGCCAATTCCGTATTTTGTCAGATATTCCTCGTATATTTCTTCTGCCGTCACATCGGTTCGATACTGTAATTCTCCGTCTTTATCGTAGGTGTCCAGCTGGCTGGTGGTTACGCCATAGAAATCCCGTAAAAAGGATCGCAGCTTCGATGTGCTCTCTGTGGTAAAGGAAAAGGTTCCATCACCGGACAGGGCAATGGGAATGTCCGTCACATAGGTCACATCATAGGGTTCCAATACACGAACCAACGACAGCAGCATTTTATTTTTGGCATATCCATCTGCGTAGTAGCCATTATCTGTCACTGTCACAGCATAGGTCAGCTGGTTATACGCCAGCAGATAGCCATTGCAGTCATAGATATTTCCTCGGGTAGCCGCTGTATACAGCGTTCTCTTGGTCTCATCCAGATATTCTTCCTGATATTCTTCTCCCTCTATGATCTGTAAATCATAAAGACGATAAATCAACGCTCCGAACATGGCGATAAAAACCAGCAGCAGGGGCAGAATTCTGGATGTGATCATTTTTTTTAATCCATAACCTATGATTTCCAATAATTCTCTAATCAAATTGATCTGCGCTCCTCCTCTTTGATGTCTCTTCCAGTTTGCTGTCTAAAAATAACAGGAAACGGTAGGTAATGACCAGCATCACCAGGGTGTATATCAATTCCGGTATCATAATGGTTCTCAGGTAAAAGAAGAAATGGAATTTTCCCCGTACCAGGAAGCATGTGATATACATGTAAAGTCCGTAAATCAATTCGCCGCCTGCACATACCAGCATAGGTAGCGTCACCATGTCCATATTGAAATAGGGTGTAAAATAGCCGCAGGCATATCCAATGACACTGTAAATCAGTGCATACTGCCCCAGAACCGTACCCCCAAACATATCAAACAGAAGTCCTGAGAAAAATCCCAGCAATACGCCGGTCATCTTGCCCTGAAGCAATCCGAATACTACCGTCAGCATCAGAAGCAGATTCGGTGTGGTATCTATCAGGTGAATGGCCGCAAAAAAATTATTCTGTAGGAAGAAAGCAGCAAACACCAACAGGGCCATTACCACACATTTACGCACAATCGACCACATTGAGATCTGTCACTC
This sequence comes from uncultured Lachnospiraceae bacterium, assembly GCA_964393285.1. Classification (GTDB taxonomy): domain Bacteria; phylum Bacillota; class Clostridia; order Lachnospirales; family Lachnospiraceae; genus RGIG7193. The sequence continues at coordinate 12,675 of CAYMSZ010000002.1, forward strand.
TCCTTCCGTCACCTTTTGATCCAGTATCACCAGCACTTCCCGCAGATCGTAAAAGCTTACAGCCGGCAACAGATTACCGGACTGCTGCAAATTATCACTGTCTACCTTCACATCCTGGGCATAACCGATGAGAATATCCGGCAGGTACTCACTGCTTAAATTGGAGGTCATGATTTTCGTACCGTCCTCTATGACGGCGTCCTTTGCAATATATTGAATCCGGATGCATCCGTTCTCATCTAACTGCATCAGATCACCGGATACCACGCAGGATATGCTCTCCCCATCGGTCAGCACCATTCCTCCTACATTACTGCTGTCATCTATGATAGAACGGACTCTGGCATAGTTTTCCCCTACGCTGGTTACAATGCCTACCAGGCCGCCTTCTGCACCGCCTGCTACCACATTGCAGCCTACCTGGATTCCATCTGCACTGCCCTTATCAATGAGGAAGCTGTGAAACCAGTTGCCGCTATCCTTTTGAATTACTCTGGCTCCTGTCATGGTATATTGAGAATAGGTGTCTTCCAGATCCAGTAATTCCCGCAGTCGTTCCAGTTCATACTGTTCTTCCTGCAGTCGGCTGTTCTCACTGCGGAGAACCGCCAGTTCTTCCTTTAGCAGGGTATTTTCCTCCTGGGCATCCTGGAGCACACGCAGCTTATCCAGTTTATCTGCCAGACTGCTTCCTACCTCATTCAGACCTGCCTGCATGGGAACGATAGCCTTTGCTATGAGATCCGTAACCGGATTGGTATTTCCCCATATCCAGGTAGCGCCAATCATCAATGCGCAGACAGCGATAATGGCATATAACACATTACGGGGAGCAATCTCCCGCTTCTTCTTGTTTTTATCTTTCATATCGATAGGCTTCCTCGTTCTCTGAGACTCACATAGCAACAGTCCCCGATAATAATATGGTCAAGCAACGGGATTCCAATCATCTCTCCCGTCTGAAATACACGCCTGGTAAACAAAATGTCGTCCTCACTGGGAGTGGGATCTCCGCTTGGGTGATTATGGATCAGAATGACATACACCGCCTGCCTGCGCATGGCCTCCACAAAAATCTCTCTGGGGCTGCTCATGGCTCCATTCACCGTTCCTCTGGAAATCACCACATCTGCGATGAGACGATTCTTCCCATTCAGCAACAGCAAAATCAGTTCCTCCTGATTTTTGTGGCGCATGTCCTCCATGTAATAATCGGCTATGGTGGCCGGATTCAAAAACTGGAGAGCCGGTGCCGCTGTCTCCCTGGCAATCCGTCGGGACAGCTCACAGACGCATTGAAGCTGTATGGCCTTGACCCGTCCAATCCCCGGCAGGCTCATCATCTGTTCCCCGGACATGGTGCAAAGTCCCTGCAGACTCTCCCCGGGGCAACGACGTAAAAGCCGTCCCGCCAGCTCCAGGGCAGATTCTGTCCTGGTACCGGACCTGAGAAGAATGGCTAACAGCTCCTGGCTGGTCAAAGCCTCCGATCCCTTCTCCTCAAATTTCTCATAGGGTCGCAGCTCCCTGGCCAGGGTTTTTTCCATTTTGTTTTGTTTCATGTGTCCTCCTTTACTCTCCCGCAAAGAAGGCTATCCAATATGGCATTTTACCACAAAACCCGAAACTTGTATAGCATCAGATGGAAGGCAGCTCCACCAGACCCTTTTCCACCATTTTCTGCAAGGACATTAAAATTCCGAATTTGGCATGCTGCCAGGTCAAGCCACCCTGGAAATATGCCGTATAAGGCGGTTTCATGGGACCGTCTGCCGACAATTCGATAGAAGCTCCCTGGATGAAGGCTCCCGCTGCCATAATCACCTGAGAATCATACCCCGGCATATCCCAGGGAAGAGGGGTTACATAGCTGTCTACAGGTGCTGCTGCCTGAATTCCTTCACAAAATGCGCAAAGTCCTTCCGGCGTCTGCAATTCTACTGCCTGAATGATGTCATGACGGCTTTCTGTGCTGTTAGGAATCACCCGGAATCCCAGATTTTCATAAATATTGGCAGCAAAGATGGCTCCCTTCAAAGCGCCTGCTGTTACGGTAGGTGCCAGGAAGAAGCCCTGGTACAGATCCCGGTTCACTCCCAGATTGGCTCCCACTTCTTTTCCCAGACCGGGAGAGCTCAGCCGTCTGGCACATCTCTCAACCAGGTCCGCTCTACCGGCAATATAGCCGCCACAGGGGGCCAGACCGCCGCCGGGATTTTTGATCAAAGATCCCACAATCATATCTGCCCCTACATCTGTAGGCTCTATTTCTTCTACAAATTCGCCGTAGCAGTTATCCACCATGCAGATGATATCCGGCTTGCAGCTTTTCAGGAAGGCAATCAGCTCCCCGATTCTGGCAACAGACAGGGTGGGACGGGAAGCATATCCCTTGGAACGCTGAATGGTAGCCAGCTTTGTCTTCGGTCCCACTGCTTTGCGGATGGCTTCATAGTCAAAGCTGCCGTCCTCCCGTAAATCTACCTGAGAATACGTAACCCCATATTCTGCAAGGCTGCCTACAGAGGGACGAATGCCAATGACCTCTTCCAGGGTATCATAAGGCTTTCCCACCGGGGAAAGAAGCTCATCTCCCGGCAGCAGATTGGCAGACAAGGCCAGATACAGCGCCTGCGTTCCACAGATGATCTGAGATCTCACCAGGGCGGATTCTGCATGAAAAGCATCGGCATATACCTGCTCCAGGGCATCACGTCCGGCATCATTGTAGCCATATCCTGTGGAGGTGGCAAAAAACTCTGCACAGACCCGATTCTTCTGCATGGCCTGAATCACCTTCAGCTGATTGTACTCCGCCCGGGTATCAATTTCCCGGAATCGGTCCTCCAGCTTCTTCTCTACGTTTCTTCCATATGCAATCACAGACTCTGACAAGCCCAGACTCCGGTACATGGTATCTATTCCGGTATTCTCCTGGAATCTGTTCATCTCCTGATTGTCATTTTGATTTTCCTTTTGATTCTTGTTCTGATTCATGTTGTGACTCCTGTTTTTCGTTTTTGTTTTTGATTTTCATTTTGGCTGCCTTGTTACAACAGCTGTCTTATTTTCAGCAAATGCCTCTCGTTCTCAGACATTCCAGGATTTCGGAAAGAACCTGTGCCTCCTCTTTCCCGTCAAAGGAGAAAAAGGTCACATCCCGTTCTCTGCGAAACCATGTCATCTGTCGTTTGGCAAAGTGCCTGGTATCTCTCTTGATAATATAGATGGCCTCCTCCAGGGTGATTCGACCATCCAGATAATCCAGAATTTCCTTGTATCCCAGTCCCTGCATGGCTACCATATCCCGATGGCAGCCTTCCCGGCGCAGTTTTTCCACTTCCTCCACCAGGCCATTGTCTATCATCTGATCCACCCGTTTATCAATCCTGTCATATAAGATTTTACGATCTCGGGACAGGACAGCATACAGGAACCGATAGGGGGAGGTTTTCCCCCGCTCCTTCTCATTATGCTGTGAGATGGGAGTCCCGGTCTGCTCATAAAATTCCAATGCCCGAATGACCCGCTTACTATTATTCGGATGAATCAGCACAGCTGATTCCGGATCCACCTTTTGCAGCTGCTCATGAAGGGCTTTTCTTCCCTCTTCTGTTGCCGCCTGCTCTTCACAGTGCCTGCGAAATGCCGTATCCTCATCATTTGCCGTAAAATCCACATCATAGAGCAAGGCCTGAATATAGAATCCGGTTCCTCCCGTTATAATGGGAATCCTGTTCCTGGCCCAGATTTCCTGGCAGGCTGCTTTGGCCATGGTCTGAAAACGAACCACATTAAATTCCTCCCATGGCTGCAGTACATCTACCAGATGATGAGGTATCCCCTCCATCTCATCAGGAGTGATTTTGGCAGAACCGATATCCATCCCTTTATACACCTGCATAGAATCGGCACTGACAATCTCTCCGTCAATCTGCCTGGCCAATTCCAGGGACAATGCCGTTTTTCCCACTGCCGTAGGTCCGGTGAGAATCACCATAGGTTTTTGTGTCATCTCATTCTCCCTTTCTGTCAAGTCGCCGTTTTTCCTGTCGCATAAAAGAGCTGCTGCACTTCTGCAACAGCTCCGAAATCCAAACTCTATGAATCGCTGTTATTCCTCTCTCCACTGATTGCGCTTTCGCAGCTCCTGATACTCCGCGTATGCTTTCTCCAGAATCTGCTTCTCATTGGAGAATTTCAGCAGATGATATGCCTCGTGGTACTTATAATAGCCGGAATCCATAAAATATTCCTCTCTCTGAGGCTTGCTGTAATAGCTAAAGCCCTGCATCAGATACCAGTGAACATCCTTTTCCACTGTGTTCTGAGGCACATTAAAGGTATACTGGCTCTTTCCCACATACTTGATAATCTTTGCATCAATTCCTGCTTCTTCTCTGACCTCGCGTAATGCCGTATCCTGATAATCTTCGCCTGCTTCCACCGTTCCTTTGGGAAGCACCCAACCTTCATATTTGTTTTTATAATTTTTATACAAAAGAAGAATCTTACCACGAAAAATTACCACACCACCACAGCTCGTTGCTTCTATCATTGCAATTCCTCCTGATATCGGTGTGTACCATATTCATGGAAGAAAGTATAACGCGTTTTAGCAGCTTAAGCAAGTCTTTCATGGAAGCAGGTTCCAAAAATAGCAAAGCAGCTATATAACACGCTAACATTTTTTACTCAAAATAGGCATCAAAAATAGCTGCTGCCACAGGGGCCGCTTTGCTGCTTCCGGTTCCTGCTCCTTCTAATATGACTGCCACTGCGATACAGTTCTCTCCTTCTCCGGCAAAGCCTGTGAACCAGGCATGGGTCGTATCTGACCCGGTAATATATTCGGCGGTACCGGTTTTTCCTGCTGCCTCATAGCGGCTGGTTTTTAAGGAGGCTGCCGTACCATCTGTGATGACTGCCCGCATCATCTCTTTCAGAGCTGCTGCCTGTTCCTCGGTCATGACAGATCCGTAGGACTCCGGTTGGAATGTGGTTACGGTTTTCTTTCCGCAAAGAACATAATCCAACAGATAAGGTTTCATCATTACGCCGTCATTGGCGATAGCTGCCGTAATCATAGCGCTGAGTAAGGGGGTCATCTGGGTCTTTCCCTGACCGATGGCAGTACGGGCAATGGTCCAGGGACTGCTGTCTGTCTCCAGTTGAAAACTGGAGACACTGGAAGGAAGGGTGATGGATAAGTCCTGATTCATTCCCAGGATCTCACAGGTTTGTGTAAAGGACTCCGGATCCAGCATCTGTCCAATGGCTGCAAAGGCACCATTGCAGGATTCCACTAACGCCTCTGTAATACTCAGATCCCCATGAGCCGTACCTCCGAAGCAGCGAATGGTATATTCATCGGTGCTGTTGACTCCCTCACAATGGTAGGTAAAATCCTGCCAGGTATCCGGATATTCCTTCATAAATTCCAGCAAAGTAACCAGTTTAAAGGTAGATCCCGGCGGATAAAGGCCCTGGGTTACCCGGTTCAACAGGTTGGCATCGGTATTGTCCTCTGCAATCCATTGGCTCCAATCCTCCTGAATGGTATTGGGATCATAGCCGGGATTGGATACCATGGCAAGGATCTTTCCTGTGGAGGCCTGAAGGACCACCACTGCTCCGTTTCTGCCTGCCATAGCCTCTGTGGCTGCCAGCTGGAGATCCAGGTTAATGGTAGTTACCACATCATCCCCTGTATCCTTCTCCCCCAGAAGATCATTTTGAATTTTGGTAAACAGACTCTGATGAGAGGTCAGCAGATAATAATTTGCCATAGACTCTGTGGCCGTTTTCCCTTCCTCCACATAGCCGGTAACAAAAGCAAGGTCGGAACCATAGGGATAGTATCGTATTTCTTCTCCGTCGGAATCGGTAATGGTCTGCGCCAATACGGTGGTGTCACTGCTGAGAATCCTGCCTCTGGTAATCCGGGATGCCATGGCCTCTACCCGTTTATTGTAGACGCTGTTCATGATATTCTCGCTTTCTTCCACCTGAAACCAGATAAAGTAAACCGCAAAGGTCACAAAAATGGCGGTAAACAGGTACATAAATACGCGAATTTCCCGGTTTTTTTGCAGATCCCGGTT
>CAYMSZ010000002.1:18878-21430 GCA_964393285.1 uncultured Lachnospiraceae bacterium
TCCCGGTTTTTTTGCAGATCCCGGTTCTTTCGCTTATCCTGGTCCTTTTTTCTATGCTTCTGCTTCTCTTCTGCATTCAGCTTTTTGCTTTTTTTCTCTTTCAATTTTCTTTTCCTCATTCTCTTTCATGAGAATACAACCCTGTACCACCGTAAAAATCAAAAAGGTACTCAGCACCGAGCTGCCTCCGTAGCTAATCAGGGGTAGCGTCACTCCTGTCATAGGTATAAATTTTGTGACACCTCCCACATTGAGAAGGATCTGTACTGCCATAACAGCAGCCAGTCCAAAGCAAAGAATCCGGTGAAAGGTTTCTGTCATATCCATGGCTGTCTTTAAAAACTGGTACAGACAGTTGATATAGATCAGCAGCAGCACCAGGGCAAACAGGGAGCCAAATTCCTCACAGATGGCTGCGTAGATAAAATCCTTCAGTACAATAGGAATAGAACCGGGCATCCCCTCATAAAGTCCTACGCCAAGAAGTCCTCCGGAACCGATGGCAAAGAGAGATTGGGCCATCTGCCAGCCGGTATTGGTTACATCCGACCAGGGATTCAACCAGGTATGAATTCTGACCCGTACATGGGAAAACAGCTGATAGGCGGCTGCGCAGGCCAAAGCACCTGCCGCCATACCGCCTGCCAGGTACCAGGCGTTTTTGGTTGCCACATAAAGCATGAAAATATAGGAGGTAAACAGAATCAGTGCACCTCCCAGATCCTTACAGGCTACCAATACCAGTACATGAAGGGCTGCTATGGCTGTGGTAATAATAATCTGTCTGTTGTCCACACTTTTTTGAAAGCTGGCAGCAACAAAGAATACAAAGGACACCTTTACAATCTCCGAAAGCTGAACAGAAATATCGCCAATGCTGACGGACAGCTTTGCTCCGTACTCTGTCTGTGCCGTCAGGAAGGTAAGTCCCAGGGCAACAATCCCAAACAGGCCAAAAAGCCAGCGAATCCGATACACCTTAATCCAATACTTCATAATCAAAGGCACCAGCAGGGTCACTGCCGCCGATAAACCGGCGATCATAAACTGATTCCATGCCTTTCCCACCTGAAGTCTGGTCTGCATGATAAGACCTAAAACCAGCAGCATACAGATATGATTCAAAAGCAGTCGGGAGCAGCCCCGGTAAATCAGGCAAAAAACCACCTGATACCCGATGAGAAACAGCACCTGACAGGCATAAAAGAACAAGGTGCTTTCTTCTCCTGTCTGCTCAAAAATCACCAGGTATGCCAGACTGTGAAAGCACAGGATCAAAAAGAGCTGCCAGATTGCAACCACTTTCTTACGATGTTCCTTGCGAAGCCTGACATACAACACGCTGGTATACAGGTAACACAGAAAAATTACCAGAAACAGATATTTTGATATTTGTACAATTATATGTGTCAATCTATCACCTACTCTACGCCGCGGCGAAAATGTCCTCTTGTATAATCCGACACAGGACAAGCCACCTTTTCTCCCTGAAATACAGCTGCCCAACCGGCATCCAGTATCTGACGCATCTCTTCTTTCGTTTCTGTGGTAAATGTCAGGCGAATTGCTGTTAATCCGTAGGATTCCCAATCCTTCCTGCAGTCCAGCAAATACAACGGAGATGAATTGTATATTACATTAAAGCAGTATCGGCAACAATTGCGCACAGCAAATTGTTTCTGCTTACGGTCTTTCAGATAGATGAGTCCAGGCGTTTTGTCGCAGCCTGCCGTTGTGCGATGTACACACTGGGCAGATACCATGGAGGTAAGATACCCGTATCCGATCATCTCCGTAGGCAAGGCCGCCCCTGACATGCGGCTTTTGAGTTCTTTTGCATTGCACTCTACCGGCAGGGTAACTCCCTGAATTCCCATGTCCTGCAGCAGTTTTTCCGCTTCTTTGTTAAAGGTATACAGTGAGGCATCTGCCCAGAGAACTCCCTGGGGCAGGCAGGCTCTCAGCCATGCTGCCTGATCCAGAGTATGAATCAGGTACCCGTCAATGTGGGCTTTTTCATATAAGGGAAGTCTTTTCTTTAGTTTCTCCTTCATGGAAGCTCGCAATACAGGGGGCAGATTCAGATAGATGGAAGGGTGCTCCTTCTCGGAAAGCTGTCTGAGAATCTCATCTTCCTCCCTCTCTGTCAGGGTAGATGCGTTCAGATAAATCCGCTCAATCCCGGGATAGGAAAGGGCCAGTTCCCACTGCTGTTTGGTATCCACGCTGACAAAAAGAGACAGCTGTTTGGGAGGAACCGCTTCTTCCCTTTTCTGATCTTCGAAACAGGGCTTCGCTTCTCCTCCTCTTCGGTAGGCTGACAGCTGTTTTTCTTCCCATAGGGAAATGGCGCTGCGCCGCAGTTCATTCAGCTGTCCTACAGGCAAAAATCCCTGGCCATCGGTAATGATGTCCAGCTGTTCCCATTCATATTCCGTATCTCCCAGCTTAGAAAATCTCTGTCTGAGGGCTTCCTCCTCTATGGGACGATTTTCTGCCTGCAACACCATGGGACCTGTGGCAGTCACCTCCGGCTCTTTTCTGTCTTCTTT
>CAYMSZ010000002.1:21530-25059 GCA_964393285.1 uncultured Lachnospiraceae bacterium
TCTTTTCTGTCTTCTTTCCTGTCTTCTCCTCTGCTTCCGGCTCCTGCTCCTCTCACGGTAAGACTCACAGGCTCTCCTACCTGAAACTTGAGCTGCCCCAGGAGATGTATTTTCTCCGGTTTATGAAGCAGCGTTTTCTCCCATGCGGTAAGGAATTCTTCGTCCTGGGCACGAAAGTCCGGCTTCCCGTCAAGTGCCACCATGCCGTCTCTCAATCCCCGGCTGGCATACTCTGTATAACCGCCCCGGTCAAATAGCTCTTTTAAATATCTGCGATCTTCCGGATTCACGGCATATTTTCCACCCTTTTCCACCAGATCCAGGTATTTTCGATATACTGCCGTTACGCCGGCTGTATATCTGGGGCTTTTCATCCGTCCTTCTATTTTCAGGGATGCCACACCGGCTGCCACAATGTCCGGCAGGTAGGTCAGGGTATCCATATCTTTTAAATTCAGTACAAATCCGCCCTCTTTGCCTGTCAGGGATCTTCCTTCCTGAAGTGCTTCATAGGGAAGGCGACAGGGCTGGGCACAGCGCCCACGGTTGCCGCTTCTTCCTCCAATGAGACTGCTAAGAAGACATTGACCGGAGTAGCAGTAACAGATGGCGCCGTGGACAAAGGCCTCCACTTCTACTCCTGTATCTGCCATGGCTTTCATTTCCGGAATGGTCACTTCTCTGGCTGTCACCACCCGGGTCACTCCCAGATCTTGCAAGGCTCTGATTCCGTCAGGATCCATAACCGTCATCTGTGTGCTGGCATGAACCGGCAAATCCGGAAATGCCTGGCGTATCCGTCGAAGAACTCCCAGATCCTGCACCAGTACAGCATCCAAGCCTGCCTCATAAAAAGGCTGCAGATACTGGCAGAGTTCCTCCAATTCTTTCTCTTTCAGGAGGGTATTTACGGTAAGATAGAGTTTCTTTCCATGTCTGTGCACATAATCAATGGCTTCCAACAACCCTTCCGATTCCGGATTTTGTGCATAGGCTCTGGCTCCAAATCGAGTCCCTCCCATATAAACTGCATCGGCTCCGTTCTCAATGGCTGCTTTCATGCATTCCATGGAACCTGCCGGTGCCAATAATTCCACTTTTCTCATTTTCTGTACTTATACTCCTCCAGCAGGGTAATCTTCCGTCTGGCAGCCTCCAGCTCCTCATCCTTTCCGGCAAGCTGTGCCTTGGTATCTTCCAGTTCCTGAGAAAGCTTATCAAGCTTAGACTGCCAGCTTGTCTTCTCCTCATCCATTTCCTGTCTGGTTCGATTCCTCAAGGCGGTCTTTTCTTCCTGCATCTTACTGCACTGTTCCTCCAGAGACTGGATTTTCAGCTGTGCCGTCACCAGATCATGGCGAATCTGATACGCATCCTTCTCCTGCTCATCCAGCTTCTGATCGGTATGCTTCATCAGACGCCTGGCCTGGAACACATCATCTGCCAGATTCATTGCCAGCAAAACAGACTGATAATCGGATCCCAGTCTGGTATACCCACGATCTTTTTTCAGTTCACTGATTTTATCATTCACATAAGAAGCTACTGTCTGCAGGTACTCTGTCTCCTCCGCTCCGTTTAACACATACACTTTGCCATCAATAATAATCTCTGTATTGTGATCATCCATCTTCATTTCTCCTAGTCTATTCCGGACAAGACAAGCCCAGGTGATGATAGGCTTCCTTGGTCACCACGCGTCCCCTGGGAGTACGGTTTATAAAACCACTCTGAATCAAATAGGGCTCATATACATCCTCCAGGGTTCCTACATCCTCCCCCAGAGCTGCTGCCAAGGTCTCCAGTCCTACCGGTCCTCCTCCGAACTTCTCCATCATCATTGTCAAAATATGGCGATCCATCTGGTCCAGGCCCAGTCGGTCCACTTCCAGCAAATCCAGGGCCTCCCTGGCTATCTTCTGAGTGATTCTGCCTCCATGCTGCACCTGGGCATAATCCCGAACCCGCTTCAGGAAACGGTTTGCCAGACGGGGAGTCCCCCGGGAACGGGAGGCAATCTCTGCGGCGCCTTCCGGGTCGATCTCTACCTCCAGTACACTGGCAGATCTCTCCACAATGCGCTGCAGCTCCTCTTTGGTATAATACTCCAACCGATTTACCACGCCAAAACGGTCTCTGAGAGGTGCTGTCAGAAGTCCCACCCGAGTGGTAGCACCTACCAAGGTGAATTTGGGTAAATCCAGACGAATGGATCTGGCAGTAGGGCCTTTGCCGATCATAATATCGATGGCAAAATCCTCCATAGCCGGATACAGTACCTCCTCCACCTGACGATTCAGGCGATGAATCTCATCTACAAACAGGACATCTCCTTCTTTGAGATTGTTCAGAATCGCCGCCATATCTCCGGGTTTTTCAATGGCCGGCCCGGAAGTAATCTTTACATTCACTCCCATCTCTGCGGCAATAATGCCTGCCAGAGTCGTCTTGCCTAAGCCTGGAGGGCCATAGAGAAGCACATGATCCAAAGGCTCTCCTCTGTCCCTGGCTGCACGAATGTAAATCTGCAGCATGCTTTTAAATTTTTCCTGTCCAATATAATCCTTTAACAGCTGTGGACGAAGATGTCCCTCCACATGAATATCTTCCTCTGTAAATTCTGTCGTAATGGTACGTCTATCCATACAGATACCCCTTATGCAAATTTCAATGCAGATTTGATCAGTGCTTCCACTGTATCACCTTCTGCGTGTTTCATGGCCCGCATGGCATCTGCGGAAGAATATCCCAGAGCCACCAAAGCCTGCAGTGCTTCATTTCTGGCATTCTCCGATGCATTCTCCGGCTTGCTCTGGTTGTGTGACATTTTGATTTCGACTGCCTCTTCCAGATTCAGCTTGTCCTTCAATTCAATGATGCAGCGCTGAGCCGTCTTCTTTCCGATTCCCGGTGCCCTGGCAATGGCTGCAGCATCCTCTCCCAACACGGCAAAGCGCAGGTCATCAGGGGATAACACAGATAGAATCCCCAAAGCTCCTTTGGGTCCGATTCCGCTGACTCCGATCAGCATCTCAAACATCTGTCGATCTTCTCTCGTCAGGAATCCGTAGAGACTCATACCGTCTTCCTTCACCTGGAAATACGTATATATCTTTACTTCATAGCCTATGGAGGGCAGTTCAGAAAGGACAGGGGTAGGTACCATAATCCCATAACCGACCCCTCCTGCCTCCACAACAACGGAGTCTGCCTGTATCTCCACCAATTCACCTCTTATATAGGAAATCATCTTTCTTCAAGTCCTCTTTCTTCTATTCTCATGGAAGTATGATCCTGATAGATATCTTTAGAAAAGCATAACACAAAACCAATAGACTGGCAATCAAAAACAGGGGCTAAATTCGCACAAATGTTCGTCTGAGGATTGCCAAAACCCACCTATTTTCTTATAATGAGACAAGGGATCAATGGACACAAAATAAATGCTGGCATTTATTTTTGTGTCTATGGATCCTGCAAAACATGAGAATGTAGCCATTTTTCAAAGAAAAATGAGCGGAATTCGAAT
>CAYMSZ010000003.1:0-23261 GCA_964393285.1 uncultured Lachnospiraceae bacterium
TTAGTGCAAGGGCTCGATTGCCTTCAGGCCACCGATGATCACCCTGGCGATGGCCTCTCCCCCTGCTTGGTTGGGGTGAACCAGATCCTCCAGATAGGCACTCCGGTTAAACTGATTGACGCCGCAATTGCCAAACACATCGATGCAGGGAACACTCAGATACTCTGCCACTTCCATAACTGCCTTGGCATAGTCTTCTGTTGTTAAACCGAGCTGGTTATACACAGGCTCTGTCTGGTCTGCTGCCATCTCCTCATTGGTCATTCCTTCCTCGTAGGCACCTCTGCCGCTAAAGGGGGTGGCCAATACAACGGTAGCATTGGGGCACCATTCCTGGATCTTTACCACAGTAGATGCCACTGCCCCCATAAAGGTCTCCTCATCAAAGGGATAGGTCAGATCTCCCAGAGGAGCACTGACGGAAGGACCGGCATCGTTGGTTCCTGCCATAATGACCACCAGATCTACATCCTGTGGGATCATAGTGGTGATACGGTCCCAGCTGCACAGATACCCTTCGTGGGTGGTGGTTCCTTCCGGAGCCTCCGTCACGCCGGCAAACCCATAACGGCTGTTGTAGCTGCCGTCAGGGTTGGCATACCAGGTCTGCTCACTTTTTGTATAGGTGCTGCTGCCCAAACCTCTCTCGTAGTGAGTAGCAAAGCCAAAATACTGAGTCACATAAGGCTGCCATACATTGTATCCGGTAATGCTATCGCCATAGCTGCACCAGGTCTTGCCTTCCCAGCCAGACGTAGATACAGAGATATTGTCTGTATTTGTCCCAGATTCTAAGACTTCCTCTTTTTTTTGGGATTCCGTTGCCTTTTCACTTTTGATCCATGCTCCCGCAGCAGCTGCCATGGCCAATCCAGCCATGATAATGGCTGCAAGGGCAACCCCTTTCCAATGTTTTTCGTTCACCCGTATTCTCCTTATCTCTGTCTGTTTTACTGACAGGGTTATCTATCACTGCAGATAGGGTTGGATTACTTCCCCTGCCTGCCATGCTTTCTCAATGTATGCAGGCATAATATCTGTAAGAGTTTTCCGAATCTCCTCTTCATGCTCCACCAGCCAGTCATAGGCGGCGATGAGTTCCTCCTCTGTCTGGAGGGACTGTACCGGCTTGACATAATTCTCATAGGTTCCAAAGAGATCCTTCGCGATTCCCTTGGCTTTCACCGAATATCCTACTACGACGGTAGGAACACAGGTGGAGTAGGCCGCAATGGTGGAATGGGTTCTGGCTCCGATAAACAGACGGCACCTGGAGATTGCATATTTTAGCTGGGTGCAGCTGGCATCTCCTACCATAACGACTCTGCCTGTAGAAGCAAAGGCTTCATACAGCTGTCTCAGCACCTCCAGGTCGTTATCTTCCGGAATGGTCACATGAGGTATCAGAGCGATCTTCATGGATGTAGTATCCAGAATGTGCTGGATCAGGGCTTTATAATTTCTCATGGTCATGCCGGATACCGTCTCGCTGCGGACGATTACCGGACTGATATTGATGCCGATGGTGTTGCCCTCTTCAAATCCCTCCGGCAAAGTCATCTCTTCTACTGGCAGCACAAAGGCAGGATCCGAATAGAGGACCACTTTGGTACTGCACTTTTCTTTTAATGCCTGGTAGGTGATGCTTTCTCTGGTTACCAGTACCTGATATCCGTTGAGATCCTGTACCATCTGATTGGAGATCGTAGCCGGTTCAACAGAACATCCCCACAGGATACGAGGATATCCGGAATGATCGACTACATGGTTTGTCTCATAGAGCCAGGTAGGCCGTCTGGTGCAGTAGTTGTCTCCTCCGATGGAGACATACAGCGTATCTTCCTTGTTATTTCGTACATAGTCAAAGAAAGGACGATAGTCTCTTCTCGCCTTCCGATTCTGAATTCCCAGGAAATTAGGATGGATCTTACACATCACCCGGTACAATAAGCTTACCTGGTAGGAAAAAGAATTTTGGATCAGCTTTTCTGCCGGTACTCCATACTTTCGATCCCTTGTTTCATCCAGAGTGGATACGGTCAGGTCTTTTTCATATCCTGCTTTTCTGAATATGTCATAGGTTGTCCGCACCAATGCTTCACAACCATGATTTCCGCTGCCGGCGTGTCCATATAATACGATTTTTTTCATTGCATACGACTCCGTTTCTGCCACCTTACCAGTAGCAGCTATTTTCTATTTTCTTTGCCTGAGATGGCACCTCTTCCTCACAAGGGCGGCACCATGCCTCGTTAAACAGACCCTGGAATTCCTTTTTCTCATCCCATCGTTTTCCGCGAATGCCAAAGAGCAGCTGGGTAGATCCGCCCATATGGATTACCTGTTTTCCTGCTGCCTTCAATCTGGCTGCCAGGGGAAATCCATAGGCACCGCAGCCAATGATGGCCACATCAAACTCCTGACTCATGGCCTGGTCAAACATATATTGAAGAGCCTCAAACCAGTCTGCGAATCTCTCATCTTTCTGCCCTGCAATGGTCTGAACCGCTTTTAATGTTTTTAGTTCAAAGTCCGGCAGCACAGCTCTGTTCGGAAATAATTCCGATCTTTTTTCGTACTGACTGTGAATCGAAGTTTCAAAGGGATGTATCACCAAAACCTTCTTGCCCGCCAGGGCACTGCTCCAGGGTTTTTCTGCAAAAAACGGTTCGATTCCGCTTAATTTACATAGGGTAGTTCCCCGGAAACGGGTTTTCAGCAAATAGGGCTCCATGGGAATGGTACCCCAGATCGCCAGCATGTCCACCTGTTTGCAGGCTTGCTCCATTTCTTCTCCAAATTGCAGAATCTTCTCCTCTTCTTCCGGGAAAAATCCTGCATTGATACACAAGGAATCCATATTTCCCTGGGGAATATGCTTCCGCAATCCCAGTTTCACTTCTATGGTTTTTATGAAGGCCAGCATCTCTCCGCTTCCCATACGCCCTACCATGAAAGGAGTATTCGCGGCAAGATGTCCCTGTATCCATGCATTGGCATGTTCCAGATCCAGGCAGTACCGATTATCCGGTACGATGGGCTTTTCTCCCACCAGAACATGCTTTGCTCCAGCCTTGACAAAGGAGCTTACATATGTCAACTTTTCTCCCATGTTTTCTCTCCTTAGCGTTTCAGTGAAGTAATAAGATTTCTGGCAATCTGAGGGATCTTTTTGAACTTCTTTTTCTTATCCTCAGCGCTGGAATATTTCCAGCCATACCATGCACCCTCCAGTCCTCTCCAAAAGCGTACCAGAGGATAACCGTCTCCTAATATGCGGCATACCTTCCTCTCATATTCCAGATCCGGTATCACATAGGGCGGGTGCCTGAGAGGGAACTCCAGCTCATATATGGGTTTATAGTATACCTGACGGATTCCCTTCGGAATGGCTTCCAAAGAACCTGCTCCGTGGGTTCCGTCACTGCCGATGCCGATATTGGTAGTCAGGCATTTGGAAGATATGATATCAATCATGTTATTGGTAAAGTTTGCACTCCACAAAATTGTTTCGAAATAATTCTTTCCACTGTTTTTATGCCAGATGCAGGTCTGTACCTTTTCATCAAAAGCGGTGACCTGCTCCTTCATAAGTTTTTTTGCATAGGGATCTTCCAGAAACTTATATTCCGTATCAAACAGATCAATTACCCGCTTCCAGGTCGCCCAGCCCCAGATACAGGTACGGCGGGAAAAGAAATAGTCTGCATACTCATCATTGTAGGTTGTCATGTGATTCATTCCTGCAATCTTGAAAATACGGGTGTCATTTTCGTATCGATCCAGCATTTCCTTACAGAAGCGGAAGAAGCTGACAGAAGCTACAATATCATCCTCTAAAATAATTCCTTTCTCTGTGTGGGAGAACATCCAGGTAATGGCATTATACATGGATGGATCACATCCTACATTAGATTCCTGATAATTTCGGTATATTTCACATTCCCAATCAATATCCTCTGCTATGGCACGGCATTTGGCGATATTTTCCACATCTGTGGGATGGTCTTTTCTGGGGCCATCCTGATACAGAAACAGCTTGCTGGGACGGGCTTTTTTCACTTGTGCAAAGGTCTGGGCAAAATGATCCGGTCTGGCAAAAAACACGCACAAGACTGCTACATCTACCTCATAAGGTTTCATACTTTGTTTTGTTCCTTTCCTTTCCCTTACCGGGACATGATTTCATGATATATCTCCATGGCCCGATCCCGGTTGACTGCCTTGTCATGGAGTCTGCAGGCATCCTCATATCCTTCCCTGGAAAATCGGAGCGCTATCTGGTCATTTTCAAACAATTCTCGTATATAGTGAGCCAGCATATAGGGGGCGTCGTAGGGATAGAGGAAACCGGACTCTTTGTGGCGGATCCGATCGGTCACACCTCCCACAAAGGAGGCAATTACAGGAACCCCCAATAGTTTTGCCTCACTGATGGAATTCGACTCATTTTCCACAGAAGAAGGCGATACAAATATGTGGCTTTTTAAAAACTGCTCACACATGGCTTTTTCATCCAGGTAGCCGGTAAATGTAATATTTTCCTCCAGCTGATACCTCTGGATCAGTGTTCGCAAATATCGTCCATAAGAGTTTTGCCGGAGTCTGTCTTTCAGACTGTCTGCCCTGGTCACATCGCCTCCGGATACATACAAATGCAACTGAGGATACTCATTCTTTAAAAGATGCATGGCCTCCAGTACCAGATGAAACCCTTTGATGGGGAATTCTCCACGACTGATAAACAGAGAATATCGTTCACAGGTATCCAGGTTCCAGGACGCCTGTTTTTCGTAAAAAGTATCCCTCAGGGTTTCGTTAAGAAAATGGTATGTTGCCTGAGGGTTGATCCATTCTGTACAGGCCTTGTCCCAATGAGTCCGTCCGATGATGTGACCGGCTCCCTGGAGGGCTTCGATCTCATATCGTCCTCTTTTTTCAAATTTTTTCTCCTGGTCCCTGAGATTATCTCTGCGGATCCAGTCCCGGAAGGTATGCATCTGCTGCACCTTTACCGGAACCCCTGCCATATAATGTCCTGCATAGACACTGGTCAGTCCCTGGATATTGATTACGGTTCGCTCCGGTCTGTCAAAGGCCCGAACAGCTGACAGGGAATGGGCATATTCTGTCCCGAATATATGCACAATGTCCGGTTGAAAATCCCGGATTATCTCCCGGAACTGGTCTTCCAATTCGGGGAAGTACTGTTCCGGTTTGTGCAGCCGATAGGCAAAGCCGTAATAGGCGATGGAATCCACCTGCCCTTTTACCACTGTTTCTGTACCGGGCATAGGAAAGCATACTCCCAGTGTTACCTCCGGCACTGTCAATATTCCGTTTAAATATCCGGTCATCCAACCGCCTCCCGTATGGACATTACCCGGATTCAGGTGTTGGGCGATTTTAGGGAGAATGATATTGCATACCCACAGGACTCTCATCAGCGTTTTGCTCTCTTTCTACTGTTTTCTCAGCAGTCTGGCCGGATTTCCTCCCCAGATTTCGTGATCCGGGATATCTTTCGTCACCACACTGCCGGCTCCTACGATACTGTTTTCTCCGATGGTGACTCCTTTCAGGATGAGGCAGTGCGCACCTACAAAAGCACCTTTTTTGATGTGCACCGGTGCCTTTTTTACTGTCTCTTCTCCGGTGCCTACCCGTTCCTCCACCTTCAGAGAGTGAAAATCCGTGTCATAGATTTTTGTACCGCCGCCGATCCTGACGTCATCTTCTATGGTTACACCACAGTGGCTGACGATGGCTACATTGGACAGACCTACATTCTTGCCGATGGTCAGAGAACCTTCGTGCGCCAGCGAAAAGATGGTTTTCTCCGGTCCTCCGATGGGATTGCTTCCGGCGGAGGAATTGATTACCGTTTTTTCACCTATTGTGACCGGGCCTCTGCCATACAGGTGCAATCTGCCATAGATTTTCAGATCCGGTGCATATTGCACATGGCGGTATCGCAGCATTATCTTATTATAACAATCATTGTATAAGTTGACTACGAAAAGCACAAGGTTTTTTAGAATTCCCATATTTTTTCTATTCCCTTTCCTTCCATGAGGAAACTCTGCTTTCTATGTTTTCCTTATTGAGGAAATACCTGCTGTATCTTTGTGATCAGATCTTCCGGAAATGCACCATCGATCTCCCATTCTTTTTCCGATTCTTCCGGCGTCAGGATCTGCTGTTTTCGTTGATTGGGATAACAGATACAGCTTTTGCGCCCCAGATATCTGGCCCACATAGAGAAGGAGGATCCGGATGCGATCATAAAGTCCGTCTGGGCCAGACCGATGATATCACCGATACTGGTTCCAAAGGTCAATCGTTCCACCCCATCCAGGGCCAGAACCGGTGCCAGTTCCTGGTCTGTTCCATCTGAAAAAATATATGCCTTTACCTGCCATCCTGCTGCCTCTCTGATCTGGGAGATCATACGAGCATACCACTCCACCGGCAGTGCACTGTCGTGTCTTCCCTGCTGCACCTCTGTCACACTGACTCTGGCGAAATCTCCCAATCGGATATGTACCCCGATACAAGATCCGTAGGGATAGTGAAGTGCCTGCTGATTCTTTTTACACAGATTTCCGTAGATCAGTGCTGCCACCTGCTCATAATCTGTCATGATCTCATCAAAACAGCCTTCAAAGCCTTCAAAATCCACAATGGTTTCGTTCTGGAGAGAGAGGCTTTCTTTTTCCTGTTCCGGTACATGGGGCAGGGTTTTGAGTTTCCACAGCTTTCGGATTCCTCCGATATAACCGCTCCGATTGCGAAAGAGATCGTGATAAAACCGTTTATCTGCCTCATGGCGTAAAATCGGTCCCAATTTGATACTGGGCCAGGTAGGCCAGATCAGTTCATATCCGTTTTTCTCGGCAAAAACAGCCGCTCTGGCAAAGGTGAAAAGGATATTTCCCAGTCCTGCCCCACCCAGGCGGACAAAGCCCAGATCATGGTCTGATAATTTTGGATATACATAATTCATAGAGTCCACTCCTTATTGCGGTCCGTAGAGGTTTGTCAGATAGTCTGCCGGCCGGGAAAAAATACTGGTATAGGAATATGCGTCTGTCCCTGTCAGGGAGGGAACAATATAGAAGAACAACAGAATGCCAAGCATAACGGCGTAATACAGCATCCTGGTCCTCCGATCTTTCTCGCAGGAGACTGCCTCCGGTACTATGATTCCATATAACCCGATAAAATAAAGGTTCAGGCGGCTCCACATAGGCACCCAGAAGAAAAAGGTATAGATGCCAAATATGAGAATCGAAAAATTGATATACAGAATATTCCCTGGGTTTTTCTGCAGCATTCCTTTGTAGTAGAGGAGACAAAGCACCATATAGATCCCGCATAAGATCACCTGGGTAGGAGAAAAGTCATAGGCATAAGCCTGGGCGTAATCCAGGTTATTGGGATAGAAGGTAGCGATCAAAAAATAGGTGATCTGCTCATGAAGCAGGGTACACAAGGCTGCTACTGCAAAAAAGATAAAATACCAGGAGGGTTGATACCGAAATTGCATCAAAGCAATGACCGGAATCATCATTAACGCCGTCTGATGGAAGAAAGAGGCAAGGATGCAGGTCACCAGACTGGCCACATAACGGCGGTCTCTGGCATAGCAAAAAGCCAACAGAATCCATGCAGCCGCCATGCCCTGCCGAATGATATTAAAGGAATAATAATACAGGGTCGTAAAGAAGATAAACAGTCCAAAGGGGGCACATTTTCCGTACTTTCTCAGGCAATGGACTCCCAGGCAGGAAATCACACCATTGGTAATAAATATGATCCACTGAGGATCTTCCGTATACAGAGAGACAATCCGATTGAGCCAGACATAGCCCCTCTCTGTACCGTTATAGAGGATATTGTACCAGTCTTCATGAATATTGGCAAAGATCGTGCAATAGCTATCATAATCGGTTCCTACTCCATAACGCAGGCCACCAAAAGCTATGAGAATCAGTAAAATCGGAATCCAAAGAAAATCCGTCTTGTAAAAACGGATCTCTTTTTTCCCTACCAGCCAAAGGGCTGTCCAGTTTCGGCTCTTCCCGATTTCGATTCCTACACCCAGGAGACAAATCGTTCCCAGGACCAACAAATAGATTCCCATATTTTTTCTCTCCGTTTTATGCTTCTTTTTGGGAGCTGCGCTTTATGATTCCCACAAAAATCCCGATTTTGCGGATATACCGGCCAATCTGCCAACACAAATGAACCGGCAGCAGATACACCGGCGTTGTGAGAATAATAAATGAAATTTTATAAAACGGATTGCTGTTGGATCGCTTGCTGAATAACTTTTTTACCGTCATGCGATCATAGGTATTTGCTCCCGTAGTTCCCTCATCAAACTCCAGGGTCAATTCATGAAAGGACCGTATCCGAAATCCCTTCTTATGGGCACGAATGGTAAATTCAAAATCCGATGCATAATGAGGCAGCAATACCGGGTGAAATCCTCCGATCTTTTTCCAGGCTCCTACTGTCAAAAACAGACTCCTGGTAGATGCGCAGTTTCCCTCACTGTCCGGTGGAAGCAGGCTGCCGGACCCATTTACATAGGAGTGGGTAAATACCCCATCCAGCATTTCCCCGCTGTGTATCCCATATCCGGTACCTACTACCAGGGTATTGGGGTGCTCCATGATGAGGCGAATGCCTGTCTCCATATAATCAGAGGCAAATCGGGTATCGTCATTGGTGATCAATACCACATCCTCCTCCGGCAGCTGGTTTTCCACGATCCAGTCATAGGCTTTTTGCAATCCTCCTGCCCACCACAGATTTCCATTTCCATAAAGGATGGTGCTGTCCGGCAGGATACTGCGAACCATCTGGTCTGTTCCATCTGTAGAACCGTCATCTACCAGGATCAGATGCAGCTGATCTCGTACCGTCTGTTCTTTGCACTGTTCTACAAATTTTTTTGTGATGGCATATCGATTATGCACCGATGTTACCACATAAATCATAGTGTTCTCCTCTGCTGTCCTACTCTCCCAGTACTTTCTTCAAGACCTCCAAATGGTCTGCCACAATATTCTCTACCACATAGTCCTGGATCTTTTCAAAATTTCGCTGTCCCATTTCTTTTCTTTTTGCTTCCTGGGTCAGAATATCCAGCATCTTGTCATGGAGAGCCTGTACATCGTTTACCGGTACAATATAGCCTTGCTTTTCCTCTTCGATCAGTTCCCGTCCGGCAATACACATATCCGTAGTGATTACCGGCAGGCCACTGGCCATTGCCTCATTGATGACCAGCCCCCATATATCTTCTCTGGTGGGCAGCACAAAGACTTCTGCCGCCCGGTAATAATCCCAAATCTTCTCTTTGTCCACAAAATCCAGGAGCATTACATTATGGATCTGCTCCTCCCGGATCATGGTTTCATAGTTTTTTTGCTGTTCTCCTCCGCCGATGATCAACAGCTGGCAGTCCTCCGGCATTCCTTTCCAGGCATGAAGAAGGACATCAAAGCCTTTTCTCTCAATAAACTGTCCTACTGAGAGGACCGTTTTTTTCGGAGGAAGTCCAAGGATCTCTTTCATCCTGGCTCGTTCCTCGTCATCCGGACAGGATCTGGGCATGTCCTCCCGATGGGTGGCGGTAAATCTGTGGTAATAAATATTTTCTTCTTTGGCGCCGTAATGGATCAGATATTCTTTGGCAGAATTTCCGCTGGCAAAATATACGGCTGCCCGCTTGATAAAAAATCTTTTGACAGCATCTTTGATTCGATTGGGATAGATAAATGCACCATCCACATTGATGGCATAGGGCACATGATGCCGGATACACCGGAGCATCAGCTGCATCCCCATTTTGCTGGTATAGTCATGGGCCAAAACCAGATCATACTGGCGGATATTCTTACACTGCTTCTCATATTCTTTCCGATGCTCTGCCGTATTCAACACAGTATACCCTTCGCCTTCTCCGCAGTATCTGGCATTGCGGTTTTGATCCAGCAGTTGTTCAAAATAGACATCCACCTGGTATTTTTCCCGCAGTCCGCATAATACATCTACCCGATAAGGCGCCGGAATTGTGGCCAATCCTAATAGTTTTTTCATGCTTTCAGATCTCCAAATTTTTCTTTATGACTGCCCTTTTTCCTCGCTTCATAAATCTTAGCATCCACCAGGAAACGATACCAGTAGCCCTGGAGGAAATGAAAAATCAGTCCTTCTCTTCCGTCCAGAAAGCCCAGCTTAATGATATAGCGATAGAAGAAATACCAATGGGCTCTCCGCATGAGTGGGGTTTTATAGTATACCATATATTTGACCCACCGCTTTTTTTCCGCCTGATTTCCTTTCAGACTGGGGCGAACCACTTCTCCGTTCTCCATCTGTCTTTCCTTATCCAGATAATCGGCTACCTCCCGGTCTGAGTACCAGTTATGCTTATTGGTCCACCATTCCAGATCCTTGGTATTATTGTCGATGAAATCATATTGAAAGCCGGTGCTTTTCCCTTCCAGAAGGATCATGTGTTCGTCCATAATCGTCTGCTCACAGATGGCTTTGCCGGTGCGAAAAATACGAAGCAAAATCGTAGGATAAATTCCACCATGGCGGATCCATTTTCCCAGAAAATAGACGCGTCGTCTGCACTCTACTCCTGTAATATTCTGTGGCAGACGGTCCAGTTTTTCCTCAATTTCTCTGACCAGTTCCGGTGTCAGCTCTTCATCGGCATCCATGCGCATGGTCCACATGGTATCGATATGGGTGTTTTTCAGTCCCCAGTTTAATTGTGTGGCATAGTCCACCCAGGGGTTTTGATACACATCAGCTCCCAGACTTTTGGCCAGCTCTACGGTATGATCTGTGCTGAAGCTGTCCACGATAACAAAGCGCCTGGCTACGCCCTGAAAAGAGGCAATACACTTTTCCAGATTTTTTTCTTCATTTTTTGTCAGTATGATCACCGTTAAATCTGCCATATCCTTTTTCAGTCCTTTATCTCTTGATAGGATGAAACTCCTTGATTTCCATTTCTAACTGCTTTCTGTCCCGTATCACTCTGGCAGGATTTCCTGCAATGACGGAATCCGGCGGGAATGTGCCGTGTACCACACTTCCAGCACCTACCACGCAGCGATCTCCCAGGCTGGTTCCCTTTAAAATAATACAATTGCAGCCGACAAATACATCGTTTCCGATGATCACAGGCTTACACGTTAAAAGATCATAGCGATCATTCCGTCGGTCCTCGGCATCCAGGGGATGAAAATCATTATCCATGATCTTACAATTTGCTCCGATGACGGTATCATCGCCGATCTCAATCTGTTGTCTGGCATATATGGTAGAGCCGGAGATTCCTACATGGTTTCCGATGCGGATCTGACCCTCTCCTCTCGCTACGATAATGGTTCTCTGGTACAGTCCCAGAAGATTTGAGAGAAAATTGCTGTTGATGGTGCAGCGATCTCCTATGGTAATCTGTGCACTGGGAAAACGAAAGATCACAGGCCAACCGCCCAGATGAAGTTTCTTTCCATAGGTTACCTTGTTGATTTTAAGCCAGAGTTTAGGCAGATTACTTGACATCCTGCTCACGGTCCACCTCCACATTTTCTGATTTCCATCAGGCCAGAATCAGCTTGGCCAGTTCCATTCCATATGCCTCGAAAAAATACATCCTGCTAAATCCGTTGGATCGGTAACAGGCATATTTCTCTCTGGCCCGCTGAAGGGCTTTTGCCAGAGTCTTTTTGTTGCTCTCTCCTCCCAGGCGATAGTTTGCCAGGGTTTCATTTACCGTTATGATCTTTTTTCCCTCATGAATCAGGTGCAGCCACATATCCAGGTCATCACAGGTACATAGATTGCGATAGAGATACTCCTGGTAGCAGCTTTTTCTGATAAATGTAGTAGGGTGATTCCAGTCTCTGGTGGTCACATAATGTTTTCGCTGCCTTGCGTGTTTAATTCCCAATGGCTGACCATTTTTCCACATACGTAAATCCGCATATATCATATCAAAGGGTGTTTTCTCATACGCTCCAAGCACCGTCTCCACAGCATTTTTTTCATACCAGTCATCGCTGTTGATCATTCCTACCAGCGTACCGGTGGCTTTGCGGATTCCCTTATTCATGGCATCATAGATTCCATGATCCGGCTCTGAACACACTTCATAGCGGATCCCCTTATCTGCGAAGGCACTGCCATAAGACTCTGCAATGGCTACGGTGTCATCCTGACTCTTTCCGTCTATAATAAAATATTCCCTGCAGGGAACCGTCTGATTCAATACCGATTCTATGGTATCCCGGATGGTCTCTGCACTGTTATAAGAAGCCGTAATGATACTAACGGTCACATCACTCATTTTCCTTGCTTTCCTCTTCATGCATGGCTGCTGATTTTTCCTGGGTGAAGCCTTCTGTGCTTTCTTTGGTAAACATGATTTTGATAGTCATCAGAATCAGTTTAATATCCAGAAGCAACGAATAATTTTCAATATACATTAAGTCCAGTTTCAGCTTATCATAGGGAGACGTATTATACTTTCCATAAATCTGGGCATACCCTGTCAGTCCACCCTTTACCTTGAGACGATAAGAGAATTCCGGAATACTTTCTGTATACTTTTTCACATGTTCCACTCGCTCCGGTCTGGGGCCTACAATGCTCATGTCCCCGCGAAACACATCAAAGAGCTGAGGCAGCTCGTCTATACGTGTCCCACGAATGAAATTTCCTACGGGTGTAATACGAGGATCCCGATCTGTGGCCGGAATGGAAAAGCCTTCTTTTTCCGCATCTACAATCATACTGCGGAATTTTGTGATTTTGAATACCTTGCCGCCGTTGGTGGCTCTGGCCTGCCGGAAAAATACCGGACCGCCGTCCTGGATTTTGATGGCAATGGCTGTCACCAGCATAACAGGGGAGAATATCACAATACCGATTCCGGAAATGACCAGATCCAAAATACGTTTTGCCAGCTTCTGTTCCATGGACAGTCCGGAATTGCGGGCCAGCAGCAAAGGCGTATCAAAGAAATGCAGGCTTTCTGCATTGCTTAAAATAATATCGGAGATAGAGGGAGCTACATAGACACGAATGGCCATACCGTAGCAATACTTTAAAATACGATTGCGCAGTTTTACCTCCACATCTACCATAACAACGCCTTCATATTGATTGGCCTTTTCAATCAAGGTCTCATATCCCGCCTTATCCGAGATCATCTCAACAACCTGATATTTCTCCTTCAGGCCATTCATCTTGGTCCGAAGAAGCTCTGCGGATTCCAGGTAATTGCCATAGATCATAATCAGCTTTCTCGGCGGGAACAATCGATTATAGATTGCCGTAAGAATCCAGGCGGATACGGCAATGAGAAGAATCTGTATCACCGTAGCCAAGAGTAACTGCCAGGGACCCGGGATCTGCTTCGTGGGATCCAGAAAGGATTCACTGGACAGCAGCAAAATAACCAGATAAATCACCACATTGGAACCACAGGCTGCAATCCCCTGGGACATAGTCAGACTCCCCGGCTTCTGGTATCCGATACGAAATCCTCCATATACATTGGTAAACAGAATCAGTATTACCAGATAGATGGCTATCATCAGCCAGTTGCCTCGCATGGCAAAGGACTGGTTGATTCTCTCGTTATAGAACTGGGTCCAGAAGAATCCAAAGACGGCTGTCTGCAGAACGAGAGCCCAGATCGTTGAAAGAAATCGGAAGATTCTCTTGTATTTTCCATTTGTGTGTTTCATGTCAGATCCCTCAATTCTTTAGTCTACCATGGATCCCAATACGGGAATCTGGGCTACCTGAAGCTGATTTTTCAATGTTTTGATCTCATTCAGCTTGTCATGATTCAAAGATACCACCAGAATCACTCCGGCAGATTCCCTGGCGGTTTCTAAGATGGTCAGATCCTCGCCATTTTTTCTTCCTGCCGCTACCGGTCTCTGGAGTGCTTCCTCACAGGCCTGTCTCAATTCTGCCATATCCGGCTGTTCCTTTAACGATAACAAGACAACCCCTTTTTGGTTGTCTCCCAGATCCGGTGCAGACAGATACCCCTTTAGCGCAAACATCAGCTCTGCTGTTTCCCCTTGGTTTTTTCCTTTCCACTGTCCCAGATAGGGAAGTTCCAGTGCTTTCTCCAGCTCGGCACTGCTTCTCACCTTATCATCGAACAGGATGGCTACAAAAATAGCGGCAATTCCTAAGAATGCACCTGCACACACGATGATGATCTTTTTCCAGCTCAGGAAATCAGATGCCGAGAGAGTCACTATCCTCTGGCTCTCATCTGAAAGCGTACGAAAGGAACCATCTGTATACCACAGGCAGGGATTTACTACGCCGCTGCTGATGATGTCTGCCTCTACTCCCATAACCTGGGCTGCCTGCTCTAAAACGATCTGTGTTACCTGATCCAGCAGGATCCGGGTCCGTTCCTGTCCAATACTCAATACCGTTAATCCAAAAGCCGTAGAATCAGACTGACTTGCAATGGACAGCTTATCTGTCGAGGAGGAAAATCCTGTCATTCCTGCCGCTTCTAATGCCTCTGTCAATCTTTCCTTGGTGTCTGTGCTGGACAAGATGGCAGCATAGGCACGCATGTCCTTATCATTTTCACTGCTCAGATAAAGTACGGCGCTTCCCACATAGGAGTCCTTATACTGGGCTGATTGGTTGACCCGGAAGGTTTTCACCGTCTGATATCCTACAAAAGCAGCCGACAATGCCACGGTAATGAGGCAAATCCACCAAAATGCTTTGATATTTGCAATGATCTTTTCCATACTGATAACGGTTTCTCCCACCGTCTCCTGATTTCTCTTTTCCATGGCTGTCCCTTTCTCGTTGCCTTTCTTTTTGAGCGGTTCTGTTTTCTTTTTCCTTTATTCCGGCATCTCCAGGGCAGAATTGTAATACCGGTAAATTCGATACCCCTCTGTCTCTCCGATGACAACACATCTGCTCTCCTCCAGATATGCCTCCATTTCAGGATCCCTGGCTGTGACAATATAATACGCATCCAGGTAGTCCATCGCTGCCTCAAAATCCCAATGATTCCATTCTTCTAACCGGTGATCCATCAAAACCTGAAGGACCGTCACCCTGGCTGTCAGCCAGCGATCCCAGGTATCCTCTTCCATATGCTCTTCTACATCCCGCAGCGTGGAAATGTCCCCATAGGAAATCTCCAGTTCAATGGAAGGATCGTATTGATTCATAGAAACCAACAGGTCAAAATCCATCACTGCCCTGGGAGTATCCTCCATACTGTCATCATGAAGGATCCGGCTGATTTCCATCACTTCATCGGGGATCTTATACAGATTTTCTGCCAAAGAAAAGCCTCTGGCCAGAATAGATTTTCCTGACACAATAATCAGGATCACCAGAATTCCTCCTACGCCTATCTTCCGGATGTTCTTTTTGGGAATGGACGCCAGCTTTGCAAAAAAATACGCTGTAACGATGGTCGTTGGCAACAGCCACAGAAACCGATAATATTCGTCTTCCAGATCCAGAATCCCAATGACATACCTCATAATCACAATATTAAATACCGTAAGGAGGAGAATCATCAGATATCCCAAAAGCAGCTGCGCCAGATTTTTTTCTCCGTCTGAGCTGAGATCCTTATTCTTTTTTCGCAGGAGTAAAAGACCGGCCAATCCCCCTACTGCCAGACCAAATAGCAGAAGGAAATGTCCCTCCCCCTGATATCTGCGGATGCAGGTCAAAATGTAATTCCAGCCTTCCTCTTTTAACGTAATATCCATATATCACCGCCATGCATAGATCTTAAGATATCCCATCCGAGACAGCAGGTACAAAAGCAGCGCTGCCACACAGGGCAGGGTACAAAGGACGCTTCTTAGGAGAGGCTGCCACTTTCTCTCATGGATGGTCACCACACAGCCGTAAGCCAATATTGCGGTAGGTACAAGAATCATAGCCGATGCAGACACTGCCATGGCTCCCCAGCTAACCAGAAACAGCTGTATCCAATTTCTTTTCTCCCATGGATGTCCATATATCTTCAGAAACAGATACAGCAATACTGCTGTGGTCAAGGCTCCTGTAATGGCTTTTCCCTCATAGGTTCGAAAAATCAGGAAGCTGGCTGATGTATACAACGAATAACTGCACAGGTTTAACAGCAGGCAAAATCCCATCATAGCCGCTACGGCAAACTCATCTTTGGCAAAGAGATATCTGGCGATCCGGTAATAGACCATCCCCACCAAAATCGTGATCACAATAACCATAATGGTCTTTGTCTCCACCAAAGGGTGGATCCCAAACAGCTGACACACCACTGCATCATGCATATGGTAGGTCGCCAGGCAGTGTTTCAGATCAAAATGATCCAGGAGACGGCCTGTCAGAGGATTATAGGTATTAATGGCATTATGATATAAGGAAAAGGACACAGTCCCCACATAATAGGTGGCGTCCCAATAGCTGTAGGTAATGACAGAAACCAGGATGGTCTGTGCCAGGACGATGATATAACTGCAGCTATGCCAAAATCGATTCCACAGAGAGGAGGTTTGTTCCTTTCTTTCTTTGATTCCGGGCTTCCTTTCCCTTTTCCAGGGAAGGCTACCGGCCCTGAACCACAGAAATATGGTAACAATCAGTCCCAAGCATACAAGACCGGTCCAGACTTTTGTCAAATGATCCAGAGGCTGCAGTGTGAACATCATGGGAACGGTCACCAGCTGAAACAGCAGGTAGTAGGTAAAAAAACCTATCAGGATGGTCTCTGATACCGGGGGTCTTTCCTGCTGCGGTTCCTGCTTGCATTTTCTTCTCTGTATCCGGGAAATTCCTGTCTGTACCCAATACCCTGCCACATAAAACAGGAAGAAATACAGCAGAATCACCCCTGCGCATTTTATCATATCTGCCATAAGTTTTCCTTTATTCTTAAGCTACTTCATATATTTTTCTGCAATGATATATCTGGGTCTTGCTTTCGTTTCATTATAAATCTTTCCAATATATTCCCCTACGATACCGATACACAAAATCTGAGCTCCTCCGAAAAAGCAGATCAGCACTGCCAGGGTAGCCCAGCCCGGTACCGTATGTCCTGCCAGACTGCCAATGATGACATAGATCAGGTACAGCAAACTCAATGCAAAAACCACAATTCCTGCCAAGGTGATCAGACGCAGAGGCTTTACACTGCAGGAGGTAATGCCTTCAATGGCAAAGGCGATCATCTTGCTCAAGGGATATTTGGATTCTCCGGCATAGCGCTCCGCTCTCTCATACTCCACTGTAGCTGTCCTGAATCCGATCATGGGGATAATGCCGCGGAGGAAGAGATTGACTTCCTTAAATTTCTCCAGTTCATCCAGTGCCCTTTTACTCATCAGTCTGTAATCTGCATGATTGTATACCGTCTCCACGCCCAAAGCTGCCATCAGCTTATAGAATGCCAGTGCAGTGGTTCGTTTAAAGAAGGTGTCCTTTTTCCGGGAACTGCGGACACCATAGACGATGTCTGCTCCCTTCTTATACTCTGCCACAAATCGATCTACGGCCTGAATATCATCCTGCAGGTCGGCATCCATGGAGATGACGATATCTGCATACTCCTTGGCCGTCATAAGACCAGCCAGAAGAGCATTCTGATGCCCCTTATTATGGGCCAGACTGATTCCTGTCACATAGGGATTGGTATGACACAATTCCTGGATGATGGGCCAGGTCTGATCCCTGGAGCCATCGTTAACCAGCAGGAAACGGCTTTCTGCTGCCACTGTCTCCTCTGCGATGATCTGATCCATTTTCTCTGTAAGGCGGCGAACTGTCTCTCCGATCACTGCCTCTTCATTATAACAGGGAATCACGATATATAATACCGGAACTTTCTTAAATAATTCTGACATTTCTGCCTCCCTTCTGGAGCATCAGCCATATGTTTTGTAGGCATTTTTGTAAAATACCATAATGATCTTTACCACCCATTCCGGCCAGAATTTGCGGAACATGGAAATATCGTCTGCTACTCTTCGGTGATCCTGGATAAATTCCTTGCTGGTAGCGCCATCATGAACCCGGTAATGGGTCAGAGGCTTATCCACATAGGCGAATCGCCCCGGCCGGCAGGCATACTTGTAAAAGGTATCCCAGTCCAGATTGTATTTGTATTGGGATGTAAAGATGCTCTCTCCCAGCAAGGTCTTATGATAGGTCACTGCCGGGCAGCAGATACTGTTCCCCAGACAAAGGATGGCCTTTTTTACCCACTGTTTATCCCCAAGAAATCGGGATTTCAGAGGAGTTCTCAACAGTCTGCGAATCTTACTGTTGATATCCCGTTTTCCTACCTGTCCGTTTTTAATAGGCAGATAATCTGTGATAAATAAGCTAATGTCTTCATATTGTCCGGCAGCCTGCAGCAATTCTTTTGCATAATCGGGATGGTATTCATCATCCTGATGGGCTACCGTCACATACTCTGCATGGGCGTGATTGTATGCGAAATTCCAGTCCTCCTGGATATCACTTTTTCCTTCCCGTACAAACATGGGAATCTGATACCGTTCTGCCAGCTCCTGAATGTAGGAGCTGGGTGTAGACGTAGACAGTATGATATTGGTTTTTACTGTCTGTGCTTTTAAGGATCGAATGCAATTCTCCAGATAGGGGGAATCCTTATAGGCACAGATTGCAAAACAGTGAGTGGGTTGATTCTTTTCTTGCTTCATCTTTTTTGTTCCTCTGGCAGACATTTTTATGATTTTCTTTCTCCCCGAAAGGCCCAGAATTTATTCAGGACAAAATTCACCGGTATGGTCACCAGCAAATTCAAAACCGGTGCAATCTTATCTGAAATATGGAGACCATCCACCCAGAATGCCAATAATACGGTGGACAGGCCCAGGGTAAAGCCATAGCTGATAAATACCTTTATCACAGATTTCTTTGTGTCCCGTACTTCATTCTCCTGTTTCTTAAATACGTATTTGTTATTCCAGAAATAGGCATTGATGGTTCCCACAATAAATCCCAGCACATTGGCAGCAATATAATGAATGCCTAACGCCAGGCAGAGATAATACACTGCCATAGATATCAATGTATTGGATATGCCGACGATCCCGAACTTAATGGCCTGGATCATCAGATTCCATAGATTTCTTCCTTTCATCTACCGAAAATCCTCTTCTACTGTTCTCCACTGAGCATCCTGACTGAAATATTCCTTAATATAAATCTGGGATTTCAGGGAGGTAGCCTTCAGGCCCTCCGTATCCCGGTACATGGCAATGGTCTTTTGGGCGAAGGCCTCTGCCTCGTCCTCCACTGCCACTACGGTGCGGATTTCCGGAATTCCCTCGGCTCCGATGGAGGTGGTAATCATAGGGATGCCGTTGTATATGGACTCAATGACCTTGCCCTTGACTCCGGCGCCAAACCGCAGGGGGCATACCACCAGGCGGCAGGTGTCATAAAGGTGCTGAAGCTCCTGGTCACTGACAAATCCCTTTACTACAATAGCGCCGGGATGGCCTGCTCCGTCGGTTCCATCGAGCTCCGTAATTTCTCTGGGAGGACGGGAACCTGCAATATAGAAGGGAACCTCTCCCAATGCGGCTCTCACCTGGGGATAGATTTCCTTTACAAACCACTGGATGGCATCTACATTGGGACGATGGGCAAAGCCACCGATGAACATAAATCCCTTTCTTGCTTCAAAATCCCTGGGAATCTCCGCCTCATCCCGGAAGGTATCATAATTGTACACAGAGATTGCCTTGACCGGAATGGAAGGATCCACTGCCTGGATGGCTTCCACCTCCATGGTGGAGGGATAGTATACCGCCTCTGCTTTATGCATAATGGCAAATTCCTGCTTCTTCCAGTGCTCAGAGTCTTCCTTCCGTTTCGGATCCCTGGTTAATTCGTATTCCCGCATTTCTCTCAGGAAATGGAGGTCATGACCATAGTAAATGCATTTGATATTGGTATGCTCTCTGATAAAGTCAATATACTTGGCTGTAATATGGGGGCGATTCATAAAGGCAAAATCGATCCACTCCTGGTTTGCCTCAATCCAATTCAGGATCCGGCCATCCCGGAATTCATCTCCGTACAGCACTTCCACTCCCATCTGCAACAGCGTGGTGGTGTAGGGCTCCTCATGGTTGAAATTATCCCCGATGAATTTTACGGTATACCCGTGATCCAGGAACATCCGGATAAACTGGAAGGTACTGCGGGAACCGGCGTCCTTGTCATAGGTAGGCACATAGTGATCGATCACCAGTATGGTCTTTTTGCCATAGTGCCGCTCCCTGGCTGGGAAGAGGCAAGGGGGCTCGCTGTAATCGGTTTGAAGAGAAAACTCTTCTGCCCACTTCTCCTTCAGCTTTTTGAAATTTTCTACCTGATATTTCTTCAGACCGCTGTTTAAGTCTGTGCCGTTGGACACTCCTTCATAGTGAATCACCTGAGACAGAGGCTGATAGACCACCCGATATCCGGCATCTCTTACGGCAAAGGCCAAATCGGCATCCTCACAGTAAGCCGGTGCGAACCTCTCATCAAAGCCACCCAGCTTCTCCCACAAACTGCGGGACAGCAAAATGGAGGCTCCGGAAATATAGTCCACATCCCGGACATAGTTATAGGCGGCCTTGTCAGGGTCATCAAACCGGCCATAATTCCAGCCGCTGCCGTTGCTCCAGAGGATTCCTCCGGCCTCGTTTAACCTGCCATCGGGATAGATAAACTTAGAGCCTACCATACCGATGGAAGGGTCGGACTCTATGAGCGTTACCAGACTGGACAGCCAGGCCTGGCATACCTCTGTGTCATTGTTCAGGAACAGGACATACTTGCCTTTCGCATGGGCAGCTGCCTGGTTGCAGTTTCGCAAAAAGCCGGAATTGGTCTCTGTCCGGGACACCCGGATTCCCTTTACCAGAGATGTAATATGGCTGGTCTCGTCTGTGGACTGATCGTCTGCCAGGATAATCTCATAGGTAACATCTGTGGTGTTTGCCAAAATCGACCGGAGACACTGAATGGTGTAATCAATCTGGTTATAGGCGGGAATAATAATGCTGACCTGGGGATCTTCCACATGGGGGAATCTCAGGTCTGCCGTCCACTTCTTTAGTACCTTTTCCCGCTGCTTCGGCTCCACGGGCAGTACCCCGATGCGGGGGATGGGTCTGCCTGTTGCCGTCTTTCCACCTGCAGCTTCTGCCCCGGTACCTGCTGCAGAGCTTGTGCCTGCTGCCTGCTCCCGGGTCACAGCCTCTGTACCATGAACCAGTTTTTTCCCGCCCTTGTAGACGGCTTTCAATCCCGGATAGATGGGCTTTGCTCCCATCTTTTTGGCGATTCGCTTTACCCCGTCATATTTGTGAAGGGCAGCATCCTGGGCGGCAATCAGGCCATTCAGGTTCTGGATATGGTTTTCCTTCAGCTGGACTGCTGTGTGGAGTCCTTCGATGGTATTCTCATAGTCATAGATGGTTTTTTCAAAGGGCTTTATGGCCTTCCGATACCGATTGGTATAGATATAGGCATAGTCTTCCCCATGGACATAGAACTGAAAGCCTTTTTCCATCTTCATATACTGGATGGCCATGGGTCTGGTGATGCCGCAGCGCTCTAAAAGACCTGTCTGATCCATTTTTCCTTCAAACAGGTTCTCGTGCTTATTATAGAAATAAACCAGGACACGATACCGGATAAAATTTACGGGAATGGGGAAATCAAAGACCCATTCATAGTCCATGCAGATCCATCTGTCCTGTTCGATCATGATGTTTTCAAAGAGCATGTCTACATTGGACACAGGCCACGCCATATCCTCCATGGTCTTGACGGTTCCAAAGACTTCTGTAAACCGGTCTGTCTTGACAAAAGGTGCCAGACTGTCCTCTCCGGCTGTCAACATCTCATCCAGGGCAGCGTTTAAAACCTGCTCCGGCTGCTCTCCTGCCCCAATCCGTCCGGCTAAGACTTCATCCAGGGTGCTTCCTGTGAGATAATCGTAGCGCATTCCCTGGGATGTCAGCTCCGGTTTTAGAAATTCCACCCGGGTAAAGATTTTGGAAAGTTTCTCATAGCTTTCCGGAAATTTCTCAATATGCTCCTTGCCCTGGGGACGGATGGCCATCTTCTCCACATACCGGACGCCGTCCTCCGCCACGATCTGGGTCTTGATCTGGAAAGCTTCCCGGCGCATTTTATTGTATTTTACATACTGTATCTGCTTCATAGTGCCTCCCCGGACAATGTACTGATAATGAGGAAGGAATTGGCGAAATAGCCAAACTGCCCATCCTGGATGACTGCTTCATAGGCGGCTGCCTCATCAAACATCTGGTAACGATCTCTGTCATAAGCCACTGCCAGGTCTGACAGCATCCCCGGTTTTGGCAAAAATTCTTCGGAATAGACTGCTGTCGGCAGCTTGTAATCCGGCATGGGGTAGTAAAATTCATTTTTCCCGAAACCGGCCTTCTGCAAAAGCTTTGTAATCTCCGGTTTGGAGAAGGTGCGGATTCCCTCTACTCCTGCATAGTTATTCAGTCCGTCAAAAAATCCCGCCGTATGATCCTCGGCTGCTCCGGACCAGTATTTCATTCCAAACTTATTCTCGATGGCAATGATCAGCTTGCCTCCCGGCTTCAGGAACTGTTTCACCCGTTCCACCATGGTCTCATAGGGGGTCTTGCCCTCCATGGGATGACTGATGTAATAGCCGGAATATTCCAGAACCCCGATGAGGGTCACATAATCGAATTTTTCTTCCAGCTTCAGATCTTCAAAATTTCCCACATAGATTTCCAGGTTGCCCTGTCCACCGTTTCGGACTGCATTGATGGTGGAGCGACGCCTGGACAGATCATTGCACACCACCCGTTTTACCTTACGGCACAAAAGCCCGGTAATGGCTCCACAACCGGCGCCAATCTCCAAAAGGCTGGCATTGGGATCAAAATCATACCATTCTAATACGTTTTCTCTCACATCAGACAGATGATAGAGGATGGGCCAGTCTGTATTCTCCATCAGGATTTCCTGCATAGGGCGACCGCTTTCACAAAGGGACAGCAAGGTATCCTCAATGTCTCCATCGCTGTAGAGGTCTTCGCCTTTATAAAATTTCAGATTCAAAATCTCATCTACATTTCTGTCACTCATGATGAACCCTTTCTCACACCTGCCTGTTTCTATCT
>CAYMSZ010000004.1:0-13333 GCA_964393285.1 uncultured Lachnospiraceae bacterium
GGAGCGCCTTCTGTCTTATTATGGAACAAGCGGCAGCTTGTGCAAAGCGCGAATCAGATTGCACTTTTCCTGCATGGTGCTATTGCCTTCGTCCATGGTAGCATACCAGAACGGGTGGATCAGTTTGTCATTCCGAATCAGTTTTTCTTCCGTGGAGGCAAACTGAAAATGAGTGTGTGTCAAAATTTTAGGACCCTCTCTTTCCTCAATCTCCATGGGGCTCATAGCGACCAGAACAGAAAAGCAACCGGCATTTTCTGCACGAAATACAAATGCAGGCTTGTGCTCCAGACCACCGGATACCATGTGCTCCAGCCGATATTCGTAAGTGCCCAGGTCGGTGTTGTCGATGCCCATCCAATGAATAAGCAAGCCTTGGGCACAATCTTCGATTTGCCAGCCTTGCAGTCGAACCGGATTTTCCTCGTTGACGGTATAGCACGCTTTTTCCCAGAACAGTTTTGCACCAGCGGAAAACATTTTGTTCAATGCAGGGATACTTTCACAGGCTTTGGAAACCTGCTGCCACACAGCTACAATTTCCGGTTCCCTGGTATACAAAAGCTCCTCAAAGTTATCCCAGCTGCCCAGCCAGGCGGTTTTATCAAAATCCATGATGTGTTACTCCTTATTTATAAATGAATGATACGGTCGAACATAGCGGCAAATTCTTCATCATGAGTGATGACGATGATGCATTTGCCCATGGCCTTCAATTGTTCCAATAAATCGCAAAAGCGTAGCATATGCCCATAGTCCAAACCGCTGGTCGGCTCGTCCAGAAACAAAATCGACTTGCCGGAGAGGATGGCAGATGCAATGGCAACTCTCTGTTTTTGCCCGCCGGACAAGCTCATGGGATGCCGGTTTCGCAAAGCGGTCAGATTCAATTGTTCCAGCACTTGCTCCAGCATTTGCGGTTGTGTGCTTTTTAGTAGCACTTCCTCCTCCACACTGTCGGCAAACAGCTGATAATTGACATCCTGCATGACCATAAAAGAGTGCCGCAGCAGCTCTCTTGGCGTGATTGGCTTCCCATTCAAAAACAGTTGTCCCTGCAGCGGCTTGACTAGCCCGCAAAGCGATTGAATCAAAGTTGTTTTTCCTGCACCGTTTTTCCCCATGATGCCTGTGATGGTGCCTGCATCAAAGGAAATTTGCCGGATGCTGCGCAGAGGGTGCTTTTTGTCATATCCGATGACCAGATTTTCCCCACGTAGCATCGGCGCACCAGAGGCTTCCTTTTGTGATAATTGTGCAATCTGCTCGTTGCAACGGTCAAGGCTTGTAGCTCGCAGTCCCAGTTCATGAAGTTCTGCCTCTGATAATCGGGAAAATTCTGTACGGCTGTATTCCTGAACGATTTTTCCGTCTACAAAGCGATAGGCGCGGTCAAAATCATGGGCGATCCATGCAAGACGATGATCAGCAATGACGATTGCAGAGCCGGCAGCTTTTGCCTGCTTTATCAGCTGCGCCAGCTCCTGCATGGTAGCGTCATCCAAATTGCTGGTAGGCTCATCCAAAATCAAAAGAGAGGGCTTTAGGACATTAGCTGCGGCAAAAGCCAGCTTCTGCTTTTCACCGCCGGAGAGTTGGAAAACAGAGCGTCCCATCAGCTTTTCAATGCCGCAGTGTTTGGCAATCTCTGCAACCCGCTGTCGAATCATTTCCTGTGGCATCCCTGTGTTTTCACAGGGGAATGCCAGTTCGGCTGTGCTGTCCACGTTGAAATACTGTGTTTTTGGATTCTGAAACACGCTGCCTACATAGGGCACATAGGCTTCGATGGGGGAGCTTTCGGAGATTCCTTCTCTGATTTGTACCGTACCGGAAAAAGACCCTTGAAAGAAATGTGGGATCAGTCCGTTCAGCATTCTTCCGCAGGTGCTTTTGCCGCACCCGCTGGTTCCCAACAGTAAAACAATCTCACCGCCTTTGATATGCAGCGACACCTGTTCCACTGCAGGTTGCGATTGATTCAAATAGGAGAATGTTCCATTTTCAATGCGACATACACTCATCTTAACACCCCCATAAAGTACAGCAAAAAGGGAAATACCACGGCAACAGAGACCACCCCGTCTTGTGGATGAAACCCGATTTCAGTAGCACAGGTGTGTTCGCCCTGAATGCCGATTCCCTTGGTAATGGCTGCAATAGACAGATCATCGGCTACATTATTGGCATTCATCAGGAGCGGGATCAAGATATACTCCAAAGTCTGTACCGGATGCAAAAGCAGCGCAGCATTTCCTACTGCGATACCGCGAAACTGCATTGCCGCGCGTATTTGTCGATAGTCCTCTGAGATGGTTGGAAAGAATCGAATGACTACGGCAAATGGAACGATGATGCTTTCCGGCAGGTGCATTTTGCGCAGGGCACAAAGAAATTCGCTGGCAGAGGTGGTTGCAAAAGCAAAAGAGCCTGCAATAAAACAAGGCATCATGATGCGGAAGGTATAAGCCATGCCCAACAGGGAAGCCAGGAACCCTTTGCCGGTGGGTACTGTGCTCATGAAAAACAGCAGCAGGTAGGTTACACCCAGACGCATAGCATGTTTCCATTGTTTCCCGCACAATAACAGGCATAACAGCAGAAGCACAATCAAGAGTTCCGTCAGAGTATTCGTGTGAAAAAAGATGACACCGTTTGCAGCCAGTAGAAGAAACAGCTTTGTGCGTGGGTCAAGGGTTAACTGTTTCATTGTGATACGACGCCTGCCTTTTCAAAGTGCTTTTTCATCATCTTTTGTCCGAACCAACCACCCAAAAGTCCACACACCAGAATGGCAATCACACATATGGCAAAGGTCAGCAAGGTCATGTGCTGGAACATGGCGGATATATAAGCCTCGCTTTTTCCACGCGCCTGGAGGTTAGCGATATACTGTGCCTGCATGAACCACATAGGCAGCACCGGACCGGTCAGGCCAAAGGAAAATACAATGTAGCTCAGCAAAACGTGTTTTTTGCTTTTATAGTCGCCCTGTTTTGCAATCCGGTCAGCTACGATACCGCACACCAGATTGGGTAGAAAGGACAACACAAAATGTCCGGAGATAAAGAAATAAATGGACATCACGACGCCCATCAGGGTAATGGCGCCAAACTTGTGCACCTTTGCAACCAGCAACATATAAACAGAGCCGGAGATCAGCGCCGCTACAGCCGGAAGAAATACATAGCTGTAACCTGGAATGAGAATGGCTGAGCCAAAGGTGGCAACGGTGACGAGAATAAAATAAATTGCGGAAAAAACGCCGGTTGTGATCAGGTCGGAAATCGAGATTTTGCGGTCGTTCATGTGAGATCCTCCTTAGTGTACATAATATAAGTTAGTTATATCTAACCGCTGGAGTATATCATAGTTCTTTTATAAATGCAATGATTTTTTATCGTAACACTTGTTGACAGCATATATCCTGTATGCTATACTGAAAATAAGTTAGTTATAACTAACTAATATACGAATATGGATCAAGGAATGCCAAAGAACAGAAGAAAGCATTCTTTTTTTATCAGGATAAGTTAGTAATAACTAACTTAAATACAGAAAGGAAAGAAGACAATGAGCGTTGTAATTATAGGCGGAAATGAGTGTATGGTCTGTCAGTATGAAAAAATCTGTAAAAATCATGGATGTAAAGCAAAGATTTTTGTGAAAGGGAAAAATGGACTCAAGAAAAAGATTGGAAATCCGGATTTAATCGTTCTCTTTACCAATACGGTATCCCATTCCATGGTCATCAGTGCGGTAAATGAGGCAAAACGCACCAATGCGAAAATTGCCAGAACACATTCCAGCAGCGAAGCAGCATTGGAGGATGTATTACAAGAGTACTGCGGTTAAGCTTCATTTTTGTGGTGGTAGGGAACATTTACATTATGTAAAAATTGTAAAAAATGCCGTTAATAATTCAACATTTTGCAAAATTAAACTGGTAAAGCATCCAAAAAGATAAAAAATAAACAAAAAAAATTGGACAAAACCATCATTTTCCTTGCGAGGGAATCTTTTTTGTGATATATTGATAATATTCAAAAAGGGAGAAAAATCCCATAAAAAAGGAGGAAGTATTTCATGAAGAAGTTTCTTGCAACGCTTCTTGCCGGTGCAATGGCAGTATCTTTGATGGCTTGCAGCTCCGGCTCCACCACAACTGACAACACCGAAGCAAAGAACGACACTCCTTCTACCACGGCAGCAGCCCAGGCAGATGGAACAAAAGAAGAGGAGAAGGATTATTCCGGATATACCATCCGCATTTATTCCAACTCTAACTCTACCGAGCGTACCACCTGGCTCATCGATGAGGCCAGCAAGGCAGGATTTACCATCTCCATCGATGATAACTCCGTTATCTCCGGTGATACCGCAGCCATTCAGGCAGCCAATGAGAATAAGGACGGCGATTTGATTTTTGGTCTGAACGAGACCAGATGGGGTCAGATCATCGACGGCAGCTATGAGAACCTGTCCCTCATCGACTGGACTCCCAGCTGGGCAGATAAAGTAGGTGAGTATGCTTATGACGGTCAGGCATATGGTCTGGTTATCCAGAACGTACTGATGCTGTATCGTACCGATGAGTACGGCACCAATGGCGAAGAGCTTTCCTTTGAGCATTGGGCTGACATCGTAGACTGCGGCTATACCTGGTATCGTCAGAACAAGGTAGGCGGCACCACCAATGCCAACATCAACAGCGCTATCCTCTATGCATTTACAGATCCTGATTCCCCTGCCGGTGGTATCTCCATCGATGGCTGGAAGACCCTGTGGGCATATTGTGCTAATGGTAAGTATTCCTCAGATGATACCTACAAGTATGGCTTTGATCCTCTGAATAAGGGCGATGTAGCCGTATCTACCTTCTATTCCAGCTCCCTGTATGGCAAGATCGATGCTGCAGCTGAGAGCTCTGAGCATCCTCTGACTGACAGCTGGAAGTTAGTAGACATTGCTGATGGTACATATTACATCGCTGAGTACATCGGTATCCTGGATAAGGCAGGACGTACCGAGGAGGAGACAGAAGCGGTTAAGGCATTTGCTGAGTGGTTCGGCTCTGCAGAAGTACAGGCAGCATGGGCAGAAGAGTTTGACTCCTTCCCTTGCAACACCGATGCAGCCGCTCTGGTATATGGTGACGACATTCCTGAGATCTATACCATCAAGAATTTTGCTCTGACCACCGTACCCGGCACCGACATGACTTATGCCGCTTATGTAGCAGCTCACTCCAGCGAGTGGACCAACATTGAGACCAACCTGGGCTTCTTCTGGGCAGATGCCAGTGCAGCTGTAGCAGAGCCTGATTGGGAGAACCTGGATTGGGCTACTCTGACTCAGTCAGCAGAGTAAGACCTTCCGGTCATTCAGTAAAGGGCATTGACAGAGAATGAAAAAATAATGCAGATGGCGAGTCTTCATCGGCTCGCCATTTGCCTATTGAAAACAAAATAGATAGAAGGGATGACAAAGGGCTATCAACATGATCAAATTAAATGATATCGTAGTAAAATTCGGAGATTTCACCGCATTACATCAGATCAATGTACATGTAAAGGAGGGAGAGTTTTTTACCTTTTTAGGACCCTCCGGTTGTGGCAAGACCACCACCCTTCGAACCATTACCGGTTTTATTGAGCCGGTATCCGGCACAGTATGTGTCAAGGATCAGGACATTACCAAAGTCCCTATTGAAAAGCGGAACATCGGCATGGTATTCCAAAGCTATGCCTTATTCCCGACTATGACCGTATACGAAAATATCGCCTTCGGTCTGAAAGTACAGAAATTAAAGAAAAATGAGATCGATCAGAAGGTGCGGGAGATTGCCAAAAAGGTGGATCTTACCGATGAGCAGCTGAATAAAGCAGTGTCTCAGCTCTCCGGCGGTCAGCAGCAGCGTGTGGCCATTGCCAGAGCCCTGGTGACCAATCCCAGCATCATCTGTCTGGATGAACCATTAAGTAACCTGGATGCGAAGCTGAGAATCCAGCTGCGAAACGAATTAAAGAAAATGCAGCGGGATTTTGGCATTACCTCCATCTATGTTACCCACGATCAGGAGGAAGCCCTGACCCTGTCTGACAGAATCGCTGTCTTCAATCAGGGGTACATCGAACAGATCGGAACTCCCAATGAGGTGTACAATCATTCTGCCACAGAATTTGTCTGCAATTTCATCGGAGATATTAACCGGCTGGATGGTCAGATCGTGGAGAAACTCATAGCCGCCGGTGCTTCTATTAAGCCGGAGGATCATCATTATATCCGCCTGGAGCGGATTCATGTAAATGCGGAAAATAAACCGGACAATATTTCCCTGAAGGGTAAAGTTACCAGCATGGAATATTATGGTCTGTATATTAAATATACCGTAGAGACCTGCGGACAGTCGGTAAAGGTCATCGAAAAGAACGACGGAAGCCGTCCTTATGAGACAGGGGAGGAAGTAGCCATTACCTTCTCTCCGGAGGATGTGATGAGCTATGGGGCTGAAGACGGGAAGGCGGTGTGACAATGGGTAAAAAGAAAAAAATAGACGGAACGCTGATTCTGAAAATCATAGGCGGTCTGGCATTTGCCTATCTTTTCTTTGGCTTTATGCTTTTGCCTTGCCTGAACACGCTGACCAGCATTTTTACAGTAAAAAACAGTGCAGGACAGACAGATCCTCTGGCTGTTATCAAGTTCTTCCTGGCCGGAAATATGCGCAAATATGTATGGAACTCTTTGAAGCTTGCCATCTGCCTGGTCATTACTGTTAATGTAGTAGGTATCTCTATTGTTCTGCTGACAGAGTATTTTGACATCAAAGGTGCCAGGATCCTTCGACTGGGATACATGACTACCATGATCTATTCCGGTGTAGCCCTGGTTACCGGCTATATGTTTTTGTATGCCAGCGATGGTATTTTGACCACATTGTTGGCCAATGCTTTTCCGGGCTTTAATACCAGCTGGTTCACAGGATTTAATGCTGTACTCTTTACCATGACCTTTGCCTGTACCAGCAATCATGCCCTGTTTTTGCGCAACGCCATCCGGGGCATCGACTACAATACGGTAGAGTCTGCCAGAAATATGGGAGCCAATCAGTTTCAGGTCCTGACAAAGGTGGTGTTCCCTACCCTGGTACCTACCATGTTTTCTTTGACGGTCATGACCTTTATTACAGGTCTGTGCGCCATGTCTGCCCCTACCTTGTTAGGCTATGACTCCATTAACCCGGAGATTGTTCGTCTGGCAGGCTCCTCCACAGCAGATGAGTCTTTCCCTCAGGCCAGAGCAGCCCTGTTGTCTATTATTTTGGCGATCTTTACCATCGTTCTTTTGACGATTTTGACAGCCTATGAGAGAAAGGGACATTATCTGTCCGTTTCTAAGACCAAGGCCAAGCTTCAAAAACAGAAGATTACCAACCCGGTATTGAATGTGCTGGCTCACATCTACGCCTATGTCCTGTGGATCATCTACATGACTCCTGTGGTGATGATCGTGATTTTCTCCTTCCAGACTTACAGTGCCATCCGCTTAAAGAAGCTGGATCTGTCTAACTGGACCCTGATCAACTTCTTTGGAAAGGAAGATTATTCCTATCTGACCAGCCGGGGCACTTATAAGGTTCGAGAGGGATCGATCTCCGGTGTTTTCTCCAATGATGCGACTTTGGGCGGTATTAAGCTTAGCTTTATCCTGTCCATTCTGGCAGCAGCATTGGCCTGCATCATCGTAGTGGTGGCCTGCAGCTATATTTTCAAAAATAAGAAAAAGGGAACGGTCCTGGAGTATTCCCTTTTGTTCCCCTGGCTGCTGCCTACGATTTTGATCTGCTATTCCTACCGGATTTACTTTAACTCCAGTGATGTGTGGTACACCTTTGGCAAAAACCTGTACTATGGGTCCAATGTGAGACTCCTGCTGGTTATGGCATATACGGTGGTAAAACTGCCGTTTTCCCTGCGTATGATCAAGGCATCCTTCTACGCCATCGATGAGGAGCTGGAGGATGCAGCCAAAAATCTGGGCTCCGGCAAGCTGCGAACCTTCCTGCGGGTGAAGCTTCCTATCATTCTGCCCAGTGTCCTGGCAGTGTTTGCTCTGAATTTTAACTCCCTCTTTACAGAGTATGATATGTCTGCCACCTTTGCCAGCACCTACGGCACGACCTATGCCATGGTGATTCAGGCAATGTGCAGAGAAGAAGGTCTCTATGGCTACAATGTCAATGCCTCCGGCCGTCGCTGTGCCTCTACGGTATTCATTATGTTGGTATCCGGCCTGGTACTGTACCTGGTATACGGAGTAGGCTCCCGGGATCTGGCAGAGCGCATCGAGGCAAGAAATAAGTGGAAAAATCGCTTCGCCAGGCTCACAGGAAAGCAGAGAAAGACCAGTGAGGAGGCCTAAAAGGAGCAGGATTGTATGATACATCATATTATATTTGATATGGGACAAGTTCTTTTGTATTTCAGACCGGACAGCTTCTTAGACCGCTATGATCTTACCACCACGGAAAGAGAGCTGCTGAAAAGAGAGGTCTTCCAGAGTATGGAATGGACCCTCTTAGACTGGGGGAAAATGACGGATGAAGAGGCTTTGAAAGAAATCTGTAAGAGGCTTCCGGCTCATCTTTATCCCATTGCAGGAGAACTGGTTACCATGTGGGATCGGCCTATCGAACCGATTCCCGGTATGGCAGAGCTGGTAGAAGAGTTAAAAAACGCCGGATATGGCATCTATCTTCTCAGCAATGCCAGCCTTCGCCACAAAGAATACTGGCAGAGAGTACCGGGCCATGAGCTTTTTGATGGCCTGGTAGTATCTGCCTTTGAACAAAAGATCAAGCCGGATCCCGCTATTTATCAATGTCTCTTAGACCGATATGGAT
The DNA here is from genome assembly GCA_964393285.1 of uncultured Lachnospiraceae bacterium. Classification (GTDB taxonomy): domain Bacteria; phylum Bacillota; class Clostridia; order Lachnospirales; family Lachnospiraceae; genus RGIG7193. Next base: position 8,906 of record CAYMSZ010000004.1, read on the forward strand.
TAAAAGGAGAGGAGTGCCTTTTTATCGACGATTCTCCCATCAATATTGCCGGAGCCTATCTGGCAGGAATATCCGGTATCGTATTCCATGGTCCGGAAGATCTGAGGAGACAGCTACAGGACAAAAACATTCTGACTATTTAGAAATGGTTTCATTTTTTACCGGAGGATGATAGATTTTGTATTGGTCTTTGCCACTGGTCTTGGCGTCATACAGAGCTTCATCGGCATGCTGATACAGCTCCGTATAGGTGCTTCCATGTTCCGGTATGAGGGCAGCACCAATGGAGCAGGATACATTCAGATCCGGCATCAGATTTTGCAACAGTTCCCGAAAGGCATCCAACAGCAGCTGACAGCGGGTCTGAATACTGTCCAGAGAAGGAATATCTTTGATGAAAACCATGAATTCATCACCGCCTACACGACCGATGATGTCACAGGAACGGAACATTTTCCGTAAGGTATTGCCTACCTGAGTCAGCAGAGTATCTCCGTACATATGACCGTAGCTGTCATTGACCGTCTTGAAATTATCCAGATCCAACAGCAGAAGACAGTCTGTTTCCTGGGCGTGAGACTCAGACAGATGACTGCTGATGAGACGTTGGGTGGAAGCTTTGTTAAACAATTTTGTCAACGCATCTGTTTCAGCCTGCTCTCTCATAGAGAGAGCGGCTTTTTTTAGTTCATCAATATCTGTAATCTCTCCCATGATATAGGTGGGACACCCCTTGTCATCAAAAAGGGTGTTGGCACAAATCTTGTTCCAGATATAGTTACCATTGTGATCCAGAATCCGCACATCCATTTCTTCCTGTTTTTTCCCTTTTAGCATGGACTCTGCTTTCTGACGGATAAAAGGCAGATCATCCGGATGAAAGTGAGTGGCCCGTTCCAGTTGCAGGTGAAACTCCTGAGAGGTAGGAGGATAGCCGAATCGTTTTTCCCATTTGTCTGTGCAGATCAGGGTATCCTTGGCAAGATCCCATTCAAATACGATGCAGCTTAAGTGGTCTAAGATAAGCTGATGATGCAGAACAGTAGATGCCAGGTTGGTCTGGGTTTCCTTTACGGAGGTAATATCCGTCAGACTATGGTAAAAATATTCGATTCCATTCTTCCTCAGATAGGATCGGGTGTTGCACAAAACCCATATGGGAGCATGATTTTTTTGCAGCATACGAAATTCTGTCTGTATTTTACCGCTTTCCTGGGTAAATTGACGGGTCAGAACAGTGAGGACCCATTGGTCATCGGGATGAATCATATTTAACAGAGAATTATGGAACTGGGTTTCAATTTCCGCAACATCATATCCTGTCAGGGCAAACAGGGATCTGGCACCGTTTAATATGGTCAGATTCTCATCACTGCGACAACGGAGAACACAGCACATCAGATGAGACAGATCCAGAGGATCCGGGTCATCCTGATCGCTGTTGGTGAGTTCCACCATGTTTTCCTTTTCTTTATGGAAGATAATCAACAGCAGATTTTGACTGGGATTGTCTGTGTTCATGCGTAGAACCGTCACTTTGTAAGGCCAGTATTCCATTTCTGTGGGACTGAAAATACGGCAGGCAAAGCGCCTCTTGCGGATGCTCTGTAGTTGCGGATGGACAGAGAAAAATGTTTTGATCTCTTCCAGTTTTTTTACATCGTCCGGATGGATCCCGTCTTGTATCATACGGTCCATAAGCTCATCAAAGGAAGCATTGGAAAATAAAAATTCCAGATCCGGATTGGGATTATATACCACATGATAGAGATGGCTTTCCATATCTATTTCCATAATGGTATCGTTGGTGTAATGCATCAGGGTCTGATATTTCAGTTGGGAAAGCTGCAAAGAATCCAGCTCATAGGTTTTTTGAATGGGATTGGGCAGTGGAACACGGATGTCATCGGATTTGGGAGAATAGCCATCGGCATATTGCATGGCCAGATCTATGAGTGGCTGACGCACATGCTTGAAACATTCCAGAAGCTTGGGAGAGAAGGTTCCGCATTCTCCGTTTAGAATCATATGAAACGAAGTCTCATAGGGCAGAGCCTGTTTGTAGACCCGCTGGGAAGTCAGAGCGTCAAAGGTATCCGCCAGCCCCACCACCTGGGCGGAGATGGGGATTTCGTCACCCTTCAGGCCATAAGGATAGCCCTTGCCGTCCCAACGCTCATGGTGAGATAAAGCGATATTGTAGGCATAGCGCAGATAGGTCATGTCACCGATTCCCTTTAGCTGCTCCACCAGCTGAGAGCCAATGAGAGAGTGCTTTTTCATGATTTCAAATTCCTCTGCCGTCAGAGGACCGGGCTTATTGAGAATACTGTCAGGAATAGAGATTTTACCGATATCATGAAGGGCGGAGGCGCTGGTAATGATGTCAATGGTCACATCATTCAGCTCATATTCCGGATAGCACTGAGCCACATCCTCCAGCAAAATGCGAACGAAACGACGAATCCTCAGGACATGATTGCCGGATTCGGCGTTGCGATATTCAATAATGGTAGAGAGGGCATCCATAACGGCCTGACTGGAGTGACGGATGGTCTCATTCTGCTCCTGCACCAGTTTCTCCAGCTTCCAGCGGTGCAGATACAGATCCACCAGTATGCCTACCCGCCTTTGTACCGTTAAGGTAGAGTAGGGCTTACGAATCACCTGGGCGGCTCCTAAAATAAAAGCAAGTTCCTCAGTTTCTTCCGCGGTGTCAGAATCAAAAAAAGTAACCGGAATCTCATTATCGGGATCGATATGACCGGTTGCTACCAAAGTACGCAGGTCTTCCCCGTTGCCGATGGGAATATCCGCCAGAATGGCAGCAATACAGTGGCTGTTCTGACGAATTAACATGGTGGCTTGCAGAACATTTTCTGCTTCCAGCAGATGATAGCTGGAACCAAAAATACTGCGTAAATCCTTGCGGCTGCTATGATCATCTCCTACTAAAAGCAGGGTATCTTTTAATTTGGCTACCATAATGAAACCCCCTTCTCTTGTTAGTATCATAACAGAGTGGATATCCCAAAGCAAGATACTTTTGCCTGACAACAGGAAAAAAATGGATAAAATTTGAAAAAAATGGAATTTATGAAAGAAAATGTTAAAAATGTAACCAATTTTATCACTGCGCTGTTGTATAAGTAAGCCAGAAGAAAAAACAGACCGACAGCAAAGACGGCAAGAAAGAAGACAACAAAGAAGACAAGAAAGAAAACAACAAAGACTACAGAAATATTTGAAAATGGCAAACTCTTCGAAAGGGGAGGACGCAAAGCAAGCGGGTTAAGGCAAGACAGATCAGACTAGCTACACCGGCGCGGCTGCCAATATTTCGTTCCCAAATCGGGATTCCGTTCAGGTATTCCGAAGTGCTCCAAAAAGGAACAAAAGGAAAGGAGACGAAATGATGGCATACAGATTAAGACAGATGATCCTTGCAGTGGTGGCACTGCTTGTCATGGGAATTCTTACAAACGGAATGCCTGCAGCTATGGCATCAGAGGAGGTGGGAGAGGAGATTTCCGGCGAGATCGTCGAGCAGGAGAGAATGGATGAAAAGATTTCGGAGATGATTTCCGGGTTAAAAAATGTATATTACAGCCAGACGGATGGATGCTATTATGTAGATGCAAAGGTATATCTTCTTTATAGCAATGTCATACCGGAGAATATTCAGCAGGCTTATGGAGCAAATTTATTTGGACCCTCCGGTGATAACAAACCTTATGTTACCGTGGCGGTGAATGTAAGCCAGTTACTAAAGGATAGTGGAGTAATGTACGAGAAAAAGGGATCTAACTGGTATATTTCCTATCAGACCTGTCAGGGAATGGATGCAAAGACGCTGTGGAACACCATACTGGAAGCCATGAATCCCGAGGGCAGAGCATTTTTCTCTGAATATTTTCAAGGAAATTACATCGGCTATGTGTTAAAGGCAGAAGATGATGGTGGACACATAGATGGAGTGTATGAAGTGGCACCGGCTTACCTGACAGAAATCTATATCAACAACAAGCTGGAGCAAACCTTTTTCGGAGAAGAACCTCACAATTTTAACAGTCATGTTTTGAACTGGCTGGATGGTGAATTTGGGGAAATTTCCTGGGACGCAGAGAAAACCTACGGGGTATGGCAGCAGGACGAAGGCAGCTATTCCATTACCCATACAAAGGGAAATGCTTTTAATCAGGGAAACGGAAGCATTCACTATGTAGAGAAAACCAGTAACTTCTTTGTTGCATCCTTCTTCTACGAGACGCAGGATATTACGCCAATCGTACCTATTGATGAGACCGAAGAAAAGCCTGTGAAAGAACCGATTGAGGAAACCAAAGAAGAGCCGGAAGAAGAGCAGGTAGAGGAAACCAAAGAGAACCCTGTGGAAGAGCAGGTAGAGGAAACCAAAGAGAACCCTGT
>CAYMSZ010000004.1:13433-22435 GCA_964393285.1 uncultured Lachnospiraceae bacterium
AAACCAAAGAGAACCCTGTGGAAGAGCAGGTAGAGGAAACCAAAGAGAACCCTGTGGAAGAGCAGGTAGAAGAAACCAAAGAAGAGCCAGAGGAAAAGCAGGTAGAAGAAATCAAAGAAGAGCCGAAGGAAAAAATCGAAGAGATTCAGCTTCTCTCTGAGCCGGCCAAACCTGTAGAGCCGGAGTCCCCTGCAAATTCTGTGACGGTACAGAAAACAGAAACGGAAACAAGTCAACCTACTACAACACCAGAGGTGACTCTCACTGCGACACCGTCAACAGGAGACGATGGAAGAATCTTGTATGGGAGCGGAATAATAGCAATCGTCGCTTTCATCGTATGGATAGAAATAAGACGCCACCTTGTGGACAGGTAGTACGAAATGAAGGAAGCCGATTCTCAAAGAGGATCGGCTTCTTTCGTTGTAGGATTGATTTCCGGAGGTTTTAAGGGTTGTACGGCATAGGAAATCTTCACGGGAGAGTGAGGATATTGATGATAGAAAGCGCGAAGAATCCGCTTGCAAACGGCAATGCCATTATCCGTAGAGGCCTGAGGCAGCATAATAAGTAATTGGGAAGCACTGCAGCTGGTTACCACATCGCCTCGTCTGAGACTGCCTGTTATCATGTTCTTCAGATGATCTACAGCCAGATTTAAACTGGATCTGCTCAAAGAATCTTCTCCCTGCAGCGTCAGTAAGGCAATCTGGATCTCTTTTTTCTCCCGGAGAAGGGAGCGGGCTTGTACCTGGTAAAGCAATTTAAAAAAGGAATATTCACAGTACAAGGCGCCCCGGGTATTGGTGGTGTCCTGAAGCTGATTTTGCAGGGCTGTCAAAGAAATGGCATAGTCATGGGATTCCCGGGAGGCATCCTGAAAGAGCTGATGACTTTCCTCCGAAGGAAATGTGCCATAACAGTCCAACAACAGTTTACTCATTTCTTCATAGGCAGTGATTGCCGCCGTGCGATCACCCATGGCGATGAGACAGCGCATATAATGCTGGTGAAGCGCTTCACTGTAAGGCTCTATTTTCAGGGAACGGACACAGAGATCCGCAGCCTCTTTCCACCGTTTTTCGGCTTCCAGCAAAGGAAGGGCCTGCTCTAAGGCATCCAGAAACATTTGATGATAGTAGGCAGAGAGGGGCATGACCCAAAGCTCTGCGGATAATTTGGATAAAAAATCTCCCTGGTAAAGGGCCAGAGCCTGAAGATAGAGATCCAGGCGTTCCTCTTTTTGGGAGACAGAAGAGGCCTGCCCGCATAAATGTTCAAATTCTTCAACATCCAGCCAAAGGGGTATGTCTGTATTCCATTGGTAAGTGCCGTTTTTATAAAGAATCAATTCGTGACCGGAGATGGTCTTTAATTCGCTTAACAGGGTTCTGGTCCGGTAGAACAGAGTCTTTAAGCGACCGGAAGGGTCTCCGCTTTCCTCACTGGGATTCCAGAGGAGTTCCTGGTATTTGCTCATGGAGACGCGGCTGGTTCTGGTATAGATCATAAAAGCCAGTAACAGCCATACTTTCCGCATACGGTTGCTGTAGTCGTCGATCCGACAGTCCTGATAACAGATAGAAAATTCACCGAACATGGTAACTCGCAGCATATCAGACATCAACCCATCACCTTCTTTCCCGGAGTTGCCCATCCAATCACTGCAAAATTGACAGATATTTCCATGGGACAATTATAACAAATCAAAAAAAGGATTTCAACGAAAAGAAACAAATAATGGTAATAATATACAAACATATTCCAATTTAATATGTTAAATTGTTAATTTTTGTTGCCAAAACATGATATAGAGGAGATAATAATAATGAAATCTATGCAAAGGAGGATTGCAATGAGTCGATTAGAAATCAAAAAATCTGACGCAGTCCAGAAATCAGTAGAAAACATGTACGAGGTATTGGAGCGGCGAATGATCGCCGGAGCCATTGACTCCTGCCCGGCAGATTTTCATCTGGGATTTCTGAAAATGTGTCATGCTCAAACCTGTGGAAAGTGTGCATCCTGCCGCATCGGCCTGAGACAGCTACAGAATTTGCTGACGGATGTATTGGAAAACCGGGCTACTGTGGCGACTCTGGATTTGATTCGCAGAACGGCTAAGGATATTTATGATTCCGCAGATTGTGCCATTGGATACGAGGCAGCCAGAATGGTTTACAACGGAGTGACCGAATGCTATGACGATTATGTGCGATACATAGAAAACGGTGGCTATATTGATGCAACCAAGATTTCTGTACCCTGTGTAGATGCCTGTCCTGCCAATGTGGATATCCCCGGTTATGTAGCCCTGGTAGGAGAAGGCCGATACGAGGATGCGGTTCGCCTGATTCGCAAGGATAATCCTTTCCCTACGACCTGTGCATATGTATGCGAGCATCCCTGTGAGAGAAAATGCCGCCGTCGTATCATTGACAGCCCCATCAATATCCGTGGATTGAAGAGAGCAGCTGTGGATTATGCCAAAGATGTGCCGTTAGAGGAGTGCGCTCCTGCCACAGGAAAGAGGGTAGCGATTATTGGAGGAGGTCCCAGCGGCCTTAGCGCTGCCTATTATCTGGCGAGAATGGGTCACCAGGTCACGGTTTATGAAGCAAAACCCAGATTAGGGGGTATGCTCCGCTATGGAATCCCCAGCTATCGTTTTCCCAGGGAAAAGCTCCAGGAGGACATCGATGCGATTTTGTCTCTGGGCGTAGAGGTAAAACGGGAAACCGAGGTAGGAAAAGACATTACCATCCAGGCGTTGATTTTGCAGTATGATGCGGTATATATTGCCATCGGCGCACAGGTGGATAAGAAGATGGGAATTGAGGGAGAAGATGCCATAAATGTGGTATCTGCAGTGGACCTGCTCAATCGGATCGGCCATGAAGACTTCCCGGATTTTTCAGGGGAACAGGTAGTGATCCTGGGTGGGGGCAATGTAGCCATGGACTGTGCCCGCTCGGCAGTACGGCTGGGTGCGGCAAAAACCTCTATTGTATATCGAAGACGGCAGGAGGATATGCCGGCCCTGGCCGCTGAAATTGAGAGCGCAGTTGCAGAAGGGGTAGAGGTAAAGCCTCTTCTGGTACCCTTGCGAATTGAAAAAAATGAGGATCAGACAGTGAAAGGACTGTGGGTGAAGCCCCAGATGATCGGACCCTGTGATCGCAAGGGTCGTCCTGCACCCAAGGACTCCAGCAAGCCGGAGCAGTTTATTCCCTGTGACCGGGTGATTGTTGCCATCGGTCAGAACATTGATTTCAAACATTTTGAGAATAGTGGAATTGAGATAAAACGAGGTGTCATTGATGCCCTGGATGACGGCATGATTCGTGACAAGCAGGGCGTATTTGCCGGAGGAGATTGTGTGACAGGTCCGGCTACGGTAATTCGTGCCATTGAGGGAGGCAAGGTGGCAGCAGCCAATATTGATGCATTCCTGGGATTCAAGCATATGATCAGCTGTGATGTGGAAATTCCTGCCGATCATGTACACAATCGCTTGCCTTGCGGCCGGGCCAACATGATGGAACGGGAAGCCTGTGAGCGGAAATGCGATTTCGCAGGAGTGGAACTGGGCTTGAGTCAGGAAGAAGCAGCTCAGGAATCCTCTCGCTGTCTGCGGTGTGATTATTATGGCTACGGCTCACTGAAAGGAGGCAGGACGACACAATGGTAAATGCAACCATCAATGGAATTGCGGTAACGGTTCCGGAAGGAACTACGATTATGGAAGCTGCAGCCCAGGCGGGTATCCAGATTCCCCGTCTTTGCTATTTAAAAGAGATCAACGAAATCGGAGCCTGTCGGGTATGTGTGGTAGAGGTAAAGGGAGCAGACCAGCTGGTAACTTCCTGCAATCATTATGTAGAGGAAGGAATGGTGGTGGAAACCAACAGCTCCCGCGCTCGCAGAAGCCGCAAAACCACCATTCAGCTGATTTTATCCCAGCATAATCTGAACTGTCCCATCTGCCTGCGCAACGGAACCTGCTCTCTCCAGGAAATTGCGGGAAATATGGGAATTCTTACGGTACCCTATCCCAAGGAGTGTGAAGAATACAAATGGGATGACAGCTTCCCGATTATCCGGGATGCATCCAAGTGTATCAAATGTATGCGCTGCGTCAACATCTGTGAAAAAGTACAGGGCCTGGGGGTCTGGGAAGTGATCAATACCGGATATCGTACCACCATACATATCAAAGACAATCTGCCGATTCAGGAGTCCGGCTGTGCAGCCTGCGGTCAGTGTGTAACCCATTGTCCGGTAGGTGCATTGACGGTGCGCAAGGATGGCAATGCGGTATTCGATGCCTTGGATGACCCCAATATTACCACAGTGGTGCAGATCGCCCCTGCCGTTCGTGTTGCCTTTGCGGAGAGCCTGGGACTGGATCAAAATGCGGTTACTACAGGTCAGCTGGTAGCTGCCCTGAAAAAGATTGGTTTTGATTATGTATTTGATACCAATTTTGCTGCTGACCTGACCATTATGGAAGAGGCAAGTGAGCTGATTGAACGATTGTCTCATAAGGAGCAGTATCAGTGGCCCATGTTTACTTCCTGCTGCCCCGGCTGGGTTCGCTTTTTACGCAGCGAATATCCGGATATGGTACCTCAGCTGTCTACGGCAAAGTCGCCTCAGCAGATGTTTGGAGCGGTGACAAAAACCTATTTCGCAGAGAAAATCGGAGTATCTCCGGATAAATTGTGCGTCATTTCCATCATGCCATGCAGCGCCAAAAAATACGAATGCAGTGTTAGCTGTATGAGTGCAGATGGTTCCACACCGGATGTAGATCTGGTCATGATTACCAGAGAGATTATGCGTTTTATCCGGATGTCTCAGATTAATGTCCAGGATTTGCCGGAGGAACCCTTTGACAGTCCGTTGGGGACCAGCACCGGTGCTGCTGTGATTTTTGGCGCGTCCGGCGGAGTCATGGAGGCAGCTCTTCGCTCTGCCTATTTCCTGCTCATGGGAAAAAACATTGAGGCAGATGCCTTCAGGGAAGTGCGAGGCTTTACAAAACGACGGGAACTGGAGGCAGATGTAGCCGGCAATCAGGTTCGTTGTGCAGTAGTTTCCAGTCTGAGTGAGGCCAGAGAGCTGATAGAGGATGTGAAAGCAGGACGGTGCCAATATGAATTCGTAGAAGTCATGGCCTGTCCCGGCGGTTGCTCCGGTGGCGGAGGTCAGCCCATCAAGGACGGAGAAGAACGGGCGTTGACCCGGGCAGCCGGACTGTATCGGCTGGATCGGGAAAATGTCCTGCGTTATTCCCACGAAAATCCCGATGTACAGGCACTGTATAAGGAGTACCTGGGAGCACCCATGTCCCATCGGGCACATGAACTGCTGCACACAGACCAGACTCAGTGGGATTAAGAAAATACCTTTTGCTCCTAACATCTTGACATTCATTGGGAAAGAAAATAAAATGGCATGGCAGTCTTTTGATCTTTTGACCATGGCATCATGCCATGAGGGAAGCAACAAATGATACGGGACGATAGACACACAATAAATGCAGGCATTTATTGTGTGCCCATTTGTCCCTTGTCTCATATATATAATATAGGAGAACACATGTTAAATCAATTTTCAAGAACCCAATTGTTGTTAGGAGAAGAGGGAATGGAGCGGTTGACCGGTGCCAGGGTAGCAGTATTCGGTATCGGTGGCGTGGGAGGCTATGCAGTAGAGGCATTGGCCAGAAGCGGAGTCGGTACACTGGATCTGATTGACGATGATAAGGTATGCCTGACCAATCTGAACCGTCAGATTCTGGCAACGAGAAAAACGGTGGGGAAATACAAGGTAGATGTGGCAGAGGAGAGAATCCGGGATATTAATCCTCATGCAGTGGTAAATACCTATAAGATGTTTTATATGCCGGATACAGCAGACCAGTTTGACTTTACTCAGTATGATTATGTGATTGATGCCATCGACACCGTCACAGGAAAGATAGAACTGGTGATGCAGGCACAGGCAGCCCATACCCCTGTTATCAGCTGTATGGGAGCAGGAAATAAGCTAAATGCAGCAGCATTTCAGGTAGCAGATATCTACCAGACATCGGTGGACCCTTTGGCCAGGGTGATGCGAAGAGAGCTTAAAAAACGGGGCATTAAAAAGTTAAAGGTGGTTTATTCCACAGAAAAAGCTTTGAAACCCGTAGAGGATCTGGAAATCAGCTGCCGGACACACTGTATCTGCCCTCCCGGCACCCAGAGAACCTGTACGGCCAGACGGGATATTCCCGGCAGTAACGCCTTCGTACCGGCTGCAGCCGGTCTGATTATCGCAGGAGAGGTAATCAAGGATCTGACCTACGGCTGCTGGGAACCGGAAAATACCAGAGGGATTGAGAAGTCCAAGCAGTGACAAAATCATAGTCCGGAACGAAGAAATCCGGAAGTTGGGGGATGCAATGGCGAATTTCACACGCAATGCAATCAAGGAGACATTTATCAAATTACTGGAGGAGAGGTCACTGGCGGAGATTACTGTCAAGGACATTGTTGAGACCTGCGGCATCAACCGCAACTCGTTTTATTATCATTTTCAGGATATTCCCACATTGCTTGAGGAGATTGTCATGGAGGAAGCGGAAACGATCATCCACAAATATCCTACAATCAATTCCATTGTGGAGTGTTACGATGCCCTGATTGAATTTGCATCCCACCGCAAACGGGCCATCATGCATATTTTCCGGTCCGTTAAGCGGGAGGTCTTTGAACATTACCTGATGAAACTGAGTGAGCATTTTGTCCGTGTTTACATTGAGACGGCCCTCCAGGGGCAGTCCATTGAAGAAAAGGACAAGGAGACCATCATCCAGTATTACAAATGCGTCTGCTTCGGATTGACCATCGATTGGCTCAACGGCGGGATGAAAGAAGAGGATGTCCAGCTGATTCGCGGCGTACTCATGGTTCAGAAGAATCTTGCGATGGAGATTGCACAACGGCTTCAGGAACAAAAGAAGCCGGAACAATAAAATTTTATATCAGCGATATTTTTGGACACGGAAGCTTCCGTGTCTATTTTTTGTGCAAAAATGCACCAATGTCTGAATTTTGGTCATGGGACAAGGGACTGTCCGTATTCTTTTTTCTTGTGGAGACATATACTGCAAAACATAGGAAGTAACTGTTCTGATGTTTGACTCAGTTACAAAGGAAAAGGAGGCGAACTGACTATGAAGATACGTTCCGTTCTTCCGATGCGCATAGCGAAATACGGGTATATCCTTGTGTCAGCGGTTTTTTGCATCGTGGGGCTTACAATGATCCTTCTTCCGGATGTACCGGTAGATTCCCTGGGGAAATTCTTCGGGATTGCCATGATGATATTTGGAGCCGTGAAACTGGTAGGGTATTTTTCCAAGGATCTGTTCCGGCTTGCGTTCCAGTATGATCTGGAGTTTGGCATTCTGATGATCGCACTGGGAGTTATTACACTGATCAGGCATGGGAACCGTATCGATCTGATCTGTATTTCTCTTGGAATCTGTATTTTTGCAGACAGTCTGTTCAAAGTGAAGATCGCATGGGAAGCGAAAAACTTTGGCGTCAAGGTGTGGTGGCTTACATTGTTGGTTGCCGTTTTGACAGCGGTCATGGGAACTCTGCTTGTTTTCCGACCGTCTGAGTCAGCAGATGCTTTGATCCGTTTGTTGGGAACCGGACTGCTGACAGAGGGAATCCTTGGACTGAGCGTTGCCATCAGTCTTGTCAAGATTGTCAAGAATCAGATGCCGGATGTGATAGCAGAGGACAGTTACATGAAGGAGGAGTAAGTTCTATGTTTTTTTCAAAAAAGGTAGTAAAGTACCGCATACCGATTTTGATCCTGACACTAATACTTTTGGTGCCTTCTGTCATCGGGATTGCAAAAACGCGTGTCAATTATGACATGCTGACGTATCTTCCGGAGGATATGGAGACGGTGATCGGTCAGAATGAACTTCTGGAGGATTTCAACAAAGGAGCTTTTACCTTTCTGATCTTCGAGAATATGCCGGATAAGGATGTGGCCAGGCTGAAGGAAAAGGTGGAGGATATCGATCATGTGGATACGGTGCTCTGGTATGATTCCATTGCAGATCTGTCGGTTCCCATGGAACTGCTTCCGGATTCACTGTATAAGGAATTCAATACGGAAAATTCCACCCTTATGGCGGTATTTTTTGATACAGGGACATCAGATGACCTGACCATGGAGGCAGTGGAGGAAATCCGTTCCGTCTGTGGGGAACAGTGCTTTGTATCCGGTATGACGGCACTGGTGGTGGACTTGAGAAATCTGTGTGAAAAGGAAGAGCCCATCTATGTGGGGCTGGCAGTCATTTTAGCCTGCCTTGCCATGCTTCTGCTGCTGGACAGCTGGCTGATACCCTTTGTGTTCCTTGCTTCCATAGCGGCGATGATCGTACTGAATCTGGGAACCAACTATTTTTTGGGAGAAATTTCCTACATAACGAAAGCGCTCTCCGCAGTGCTGCAGCTTGCCGTAACCATGGATTATTCGATTTTCCTGTGGCACAGCTATAATGAACAGCGCGGCAGATACGAGGATAGAGAAGAGGCTATGGCAGTGGCTATCCATGATACTTTGACAAGCGTGGTCGGAAGTTCCGTCACCACCATTGCAGGATTCATCGCTCTTTGCTTTATGAGTTTTACACTTGGGCGCGATCTCGGAATCGTTATGGCAAAGGGTGTTGTTTTCGGGGTGATCGGATGTGTCACAGTGCTTCCGTCCTTGATCCTCGTGTTTGACAAACCGCTGCAGAAGACCAGACATCGGTCCCTGATCCCGGATATGAAGGGATTTAGCAAGAAGATCATTAAGGGATTTCCGGCTTTTTTGGCTCTGTTTGTAATTCTGATCCTGCCTGGCTTATATGGATACAGGGAGGCAAATAAGGAGGTCTATTACGATCTGGGTCAATGCCTTCCGGAAAATATCAACTA
>CAYMSZ010000005.1:0-12623 GCA_964393285.1 uncultured Lachnospiraceae bacterium
TAGTAGGCACCTCTGTAATCTTCAGGTGATAGAGGGTGGCCTTTACCACCATCTCACTGGCGTACTCCATGCCTGTGGTCTGGAGTCCCAGCTTCTGAATGGACTCCCGGTTATAGCCTCTCAGACCGCAATGGAAATCCCCGATATCGCTGGGATAGAACAGTCTGCCGATAAAGGACAGTACCGGATTTCCCAGATAGCGGTGAAGGGGAGGCATGGCTCCCGGCTCAATTCCACCCTTAAAGCGGTTTCCCATAACCAGGTCATAGCCCTCTCTCAGCTTCTCCATAAAGGGGTCCAGATGAAGGAAGTCATAGCTGTCATCTGCATCTCCCATGATCACATATTTTCCCTGGGCTCCATTACATCCGCCGATCAAAGCGGCGCCATAGCCTCTCACCGGTACATCTACTACACGGGCTCCGCAGCGTCTGGCAATATCCTGTGAGCCGTCTGTGCTTCCGTTATCTGCAATCAAAATCTCTCCGTCTACTCCGCTGGTCTCCAGATAGGTGCGGGCTTTCCGAATACAGGTCTCCAGTGTTTCTGCCTCATTTAAGCATGGCATCAGTATTGTTAATTCCATTTGTTTTATTCCTCTCGCCATCCATTTGGTGTGTTTCTTACAGTAATGCTCTCAACGCCTCTGTGAGACAATGGTTCTCTTCCGGTCTGCGGACGGCGAGACGGATGTACTCTCCCTCCAGACCTTTTTTCCCGGACAGGTCTTTGATCAAAATGCGGTGTTCATCAAGAAGTTTCTCTGTCAGTTCGGTGGCCGTTATGGAAGGATGTCCATCTTCTCCCTCTGCAATCCGGCACAGTACATAGTTTGCCTGACTGGGATAGCAAATCAGACCGGGGATGTGTGACAGCTCTTCCATAAATTCTGCCCGCACCTTTTGAAAACGCTTGAGTCCGTTTTCATAGTCCTTCCGATACTTTTCGCAGATCTGCATATAAAATTCACCAAAGGAATTGATGTTCCAGATGGCAACCTCTTTTTTCAATCTGGCGATCCACTCCTTCTCTCCGCAGGCCAATACTCCCAGACGCAGCCCCGGCACCCCAAAGGATTTGGAAATGCTTTTTACCACAATCATGGTAGGGTAAGCTTGTAAGATATCCTGCTGCAGGAAAGTGGATTCCTCACAATCAGAAAAATCGGCAAAGGACTCATCCAGAATCAAGATGATTCCCTTTTTCCCGGCCCAGTCTGCAATCTTTAATACCTCTGCTCTGGGTATGTAGTTGCCGGAAGGATTGTCCGGATTGATCAAGGTAAGAATCTGTATCTCGCGCATATCAAAGTAAGCAATCACATCCTCTGCCCCATAAACATAATCGGAGGGCAATCCCTGTGACTCCTTGGGCATAGCAGGGACATAGGTCACCACTTCCTCCGGCTTGCGGTTGGGATATTCCTCAAAGGTAGGCAGAATCACTCCCATCTTGCCAGGCAGATATTCCAGCACTGCTTTAATCAGCTCTGCCGCTCCGTTGCCGATGACAATCTGCTCCTTCTTCAAGCCAAAATACTTGGCTGCCAGCAGACTGTTGACCTCCATGCCGGAGGGGTAGTTGGTCAGGAGCGTCTCGAAGCTGTTTTTCATCTCCGCAATGAGCTTCGGACTGGGATAGAAAGGATTCACCAGGTAGCAGTAATCCAGCAATCCCGGATATCTCCAGTAGCCGCCGTAGCGCTTCTGCATTCGTTTCAGCTTGTCCTCTCCCTGGGCAAAGAGGGACTCTGCGATGTCCAGATCCTGAACATCGTCAATCTCATACCATACCTCTCCTTCCAGTCTGGCCGCCTTAATCACAGGAGTATCCAGGTAGGCGATTACCTTCAGCACCTGCTCATAATACTCATTGTGACCCAGGGCGCGGCAGTAAGCCTCCAGGAAAGGCACATAATAATTGGTGGAAAATTCTTTTCCGAATTTATAAATATTTACCGTCTTGTAATAGGACTCTGTTTTCGTAAAGTCAAAATCCTTCTTGCCGATAAAGCCGGTAATGTTGTCTTCCTCATCCAGGGTGACTACGGTGCCGTCCATCCAGCTTTCATAGTGAGCCACCAGGGCCAGGCTGGGATAGGGATTCTGCACCAGTCTCTGAAGAACCCTTTCCTCAAAAATCAGGTCGGATTCCAACAGCAAGGTATCATCCTGCAGCAGATAGTCCCTGGCAAGGTAGAGGGAATAGATATTATTGGTTTTGTCATAAATGGAATTTTCCACATAACAAATGGGAGTACGGATGTCCAGGCCATCCACATACTCCTGTAATTTTTTCCCTTCGTAGCCGATTACCAGGACGATACGATTCAGAGACAACCGATCCAGAGCAGTCAAAGCCCTCTGAATCAGTGTCTCTCCATTTACCTCTACCATACATTTGGTGGCATTACGGGTCAACTCCTTCAGTCGTTTTCCCATACCTGCTGCTAATATGATTGCCTGCATTGTCTAGTTATCCTTTTCTCCAAATTTACTCTCCACCACAGATACCATGGCAGCCAGCGCTTCTTCCTCGTCCGGTCCTTCACAGATAAACTCTATCTCATCTCCGCATTTCACACAGGCTGCCAGAACCCCCAAAACGCTTTTGGCATTTACATTCACTGTGCGAAACTGAAAATTAACGGTGGATTTATATTTTATTGCCTCATTGCAAAGTATGCCCGATGGCTTCAGATGCAAACCGGTTCGATTCATCACTGTCACTTTTTGTTTTACCATAAAATACCTCCCTCTTTTTTATCTGTCAAAGGAGTCCTCCCCAGGGAATCCTTTTTAATCGGCTACGGTCACCGTCACCTCTGCCGAGGCCACCAGGGTATACCCGGTGTCCAGGTTGATCTCCACAGGCACTGTGTGGGTTCCCGGTTTCAGATTCTCTACAGAAATGTAGGCATCTATTTCCTCAGCCGGCAGGAGCAACAGATCCTCCTCCAGGCCCTCGATTACCACGGACACTGCGGCAGTTCCTGTCTCTTCTGATTCTTCTTCCTGATCCTCCACTGGAGTCAAGGTGTAGGTATAGTCCTCTGATGCGCCTTCCAGACGAATCTGTTTCACATCCAGCTCTCTGGTCACCTGAATCAAGGGTTCTACCACCAGCACCACTGTCAGCTCATTGTCACTTTCTACTGTGACGCCGGCGGGCACATAGTCAGATATGGATAAGGTCAGCTCCACGCTTTGATCTGCACCATCCAGGTTCAATACCTCTGAGGGAATCTCTATGGCATCTATGTCTGCCAGAACCGCCTTCAATCCTGCAATATGCACTTTCTGGTTGGCACCCTGTATTCCGGTATAGCGATAGCCTTCTGCTACCGTTCCTTCCGGCGTACCAAACCGCAGGCCTACTTCCTTGGTTTTCAGCAAGGGAATGGTATAACCGATGGTCTGGTTGCTAATGGAAAATTCATAATCCTTATAGTCACTGTATTGCAGCTGCAGCTCTTCTCCGGTTACATCATAGAGAATCAGCTGTGCCTCTCCGGAAATCTCGCTGGAGGCCTCCTCCACATCTACGGAAATTCCCACAGAATGGATCTGCTCTAACACGCTCTTCGGCGCTTTGATTCCCACGCTTTTCGGGGTAAGGGTGATATCATTTCCCAGAATATATCCCTCTGCGGGAGTTCCCTCTGTGGAGATCTGGACACTGTAGGTGCGCTCTACCACCTCTTCCAGGGTAACATTGACACTGGTGGTCTTCCAGGTAATCTCCGATTCATCGATTTTATAATTATCAGAACCCAGCCACTGAACGTCAATGAGGACTGCCCCATAGGGACCCATGCTGGCCAGATCCACCACGATCTGGAAATCATCGGCCTTTACCTTGTTGGCATCGGTCTGCTCCACAGGGACACTGATTACCACTCCCCGATCCAGGCTATCCACAGAATAGGTGTAACCGCTGTTAATGATGGTCTCTTCATTTTCATATACTACGTTCCGTACCGTAATACTCTTGGTCACTTCCGGATGGTTAATATTCACAACAATAAGCCAGAGAATGACTGCCAGAATGACTGAAATCAGTTTCAGCAGCCAATTATGATTTGTCAGCTTTTCCTTCATCCTTCTGCTGTCCTTTCTTCCGCTTGAAATTCCACATCAGATTCCGATTCTCTTCCGGCATCACTACCAGCTTCTGCAGTTCCAGCCGCAACTGCTCCTGGGTTACATTCCGCTGCAGGCTTCCCAGACAGGCCACGGACACACTGCCGGTCTCCTCTGATACAATCAGGGTCAGGCTATCTGTCACCTCGCTGACACCTAAGGCTGCCCGGTGTCTGGTACCCAGAGCCTTACTGATCTCCCGATTGTCCGAAAGGGGCAGATAGCAGGTGGCTGCCGCAACACGGTTACCTCGCACAATCACCGCTCCGTCATGGAGGGGCGTATTTTTTTCGAAAATATTTAAAAGCAACTGGCTGGTAATCAATGCATCTACAGGAATGCCGGTCCGCTCATATTCCCCCAGAGGCGTCTGCTGTTCAATGACAATCAAGGCTCCGGTACGATGGGCTCCCATTTCAAAGCATGCTTTCACCAGTTCATTTACCGTCTTATCTGAGAAGCTGTCATCGCCGGTCTTTCTGCGTCCGTCAGAGGTCAGCAGCGGAATCACTCCCTTGCGCCCCAGCTCCTCCAGAGAGCGGCGCAATTCCGGCTGAAAAATGACTACGATTCCAATGAGTCCTACCTGAGTCAGCTGCTTTACCAGCCAGATGATGGTGTTCATCTTTAACAGATTGGCAAGGGCAATAAAAGCGATCAATACCAGACCGCCTCTCACAGGAATCCATGCCTTGGTATCCCGAATCCAGAGCAAAATATGATAAAACAGCCAGGACAGGATAATGATTTCCAATACATCTGAAATGGTAATTCCCGGCAAGCTGGAGAGCCGCAGATATTGATCTATGAAATTCATGATGGTGTTCATGGCAAGCTGCTCCTTTCCGGTTATCCCTGTTTATCTTTTTTCATCCGACAAAGAATCTCTCTTTGCCAGGTTCTTAACATTATCTCCCAGATCCACCGTCTCCTTCATGCCATTGGCACGACCCTTCTGGCTGACGGCAAAATGCTTTACTTCCTTTTGCTCCGGCGTCACATTCATCTTGGGCACAGCCTTCACATAGTAATAATACTCGTCATCCTCAAACTGCACATATTCCGTACGGCTGAAATCCACGCCGTAAATCATGAATTCCAGGGCCAGGGCCAATAAGGCAGAAATCAAAATCTCTACAATAAGGGGGAGCACAGGAAATGCCTGACGGGACACGTTCAGTGCCATTCCTCCTCCCAGCACCATGACAAACTCCGCCACAGCGCCTACTCCGATGGCAATGGTCCAGTTATGGGCAAAGGCCATACGGCGCAAGGCATAGACCAGTATAATGGCTACCACAACAGCCAGTATCATTACATACATGGAACGATTGGTTACCATCTGGTCTACCATCAGCTGGAATCTGGTCAGCATACTGCTGGTCTCAGAAACCTCTGTGAGAGCCGTCACATTCTGTCGAACCGCCTGAATCATGTAGTAGATCACCACGCCAAAGCTGGCCGGTATGGCAGTCAGCAGACCACCCATGAGTCCTGCCGCAAGAGGCAGCAGATAAGGCAGGCGAATCCAGAACAGAAGAGGCGTCACCACCAGGATCAGACTGTCACCGGGTTTGAAAATATAGTAGACCAAAAACATGATGCACAGCAAAACTGCACATACCAGAAAGGCTTCTATAGAGACTGCATACACATGCCCCAGAAAAAACAGAGAGAAAAACAATACCATTCCCCCTGTAGGAAGCATGGAGCAGATCAGGGCTGCCACCAGCATCACAGGCAGGCTTCCCAGACGGCTCATATATCCCAGGGTGGATTTTAACATGATAAAGGATAAAAACGAAACCAGAAATTTCGCCACAGGAAGAATATAGACATCGTAGCTTCCGTAAAATGTCCGTACCTTATCTTTGATCAATAGCAATTTTGTCATCATAAGCTGCGCTCCTTCGTCCCTGCATTTTCCTGATAGCCCTTTACCAGCTTACGTAAGTAGCTTCGATACTGTTTTACCTGCTTCTGGGCTTTCGAATATTGAACCATATAAACAACAGCAGAGATTGCCAGAAATCCTGCCAACAGAATTCCGTACCACAGCAATGCTTCTTTGCCCAGAGCCGCCAGGTCTTCCACTGATTTCTCCGTCATTAATTCCTCTGCGTGATAGATCACCAGCATACCAATGATCAGCCCGTATGCAATGGTGATGGATACGGCTGACCGGATCAGGCCGTTCAGCAAATAATCGCCTCTGAAAAAACGGCTGATATAAATGGACCTGCGTGCTTCTTTTTTTTCAAAAGCAGCCGCCTGGGTCATGGTTTTTACCTTCTGAATTTGAATCATATAGGATCTCCTTACATAGTTACAGGGATTATATCACATATATAATGAAAATTCGAGGAAAAACTATTAAATTTTTGTGACACCACCCTCCAGGTTCCACTCATATATCTCTTTTGCCACGTCCTGTATGGCTCTCTCATAAGCAGGTACGTCTGTCTCATCTCCACAGCATACCAGTACAAAGGGATGTTTTCCGTAAATAATGGCTCCATCGTGGGTGATGCCATCATCTTCTCCGGTTTTATGAGCAATCTCCGGTCCACAGGGAAGCTGCTGCAGATAGAAGGGAATCTTATGATTGATCTGCTGCTGTTTTAAAAGGGAACACATTTCCTCACTTCCCTTTCCTGCCGTCCCGTGATACAGACGGCTCAGCAGCTGTCCCACCTCCCTGGCACAAATCTGATTTTCAATTCCCTGGGCTGATTTTTCTTCGTCGAAAAGCTTTCGGTTTAAGGCTGTGACCCGGTCTCCCATGGATTCAATGCCCTCATTGATCCGGCTCATTCCTAACAAATCTATGAGGCAATTGGTGGCAGTATTATCACTCAGGATAATCATGAGGGTAATTAAATCTTTTACACTAACTTCCATCCCCGGCTCCATGTAGCCTACGGCTCCGCAGCCCGGCACCTGATCTTCCTGACGGATGGTTACTTTCTGCTCCGGTAAAATTTTCCCCTCCTCGATCTGATGAAAGGCCTCCACCATAACGTACAGCTTAATCATGCTGGCGGCTACCATGGGTGTATCTCCGTGATAGGACCAGACGGCTCCTGTTGTCAGATCTTCATAGTAGATCCCGATTTTTCCCGGCAGCGACTGCACCTTTGGCAGAATCCTTTTTTCGATTCCTGTGGTAAAATCCTCTTTCTTGTTCTGAGGCAGGTCAATTCCCTCCTGCTCCAGCGGTTTTAAGCTGTCCGGATTTTCTCTCACATACTGAAAAACCTCCAGAAGAATCTCTTCCTCTGTTACCGTCTCCAGGGATTGCATCCGCTCCCTTCCCTCCAAATCCAGGCGTACCGTATCCGGAGAATCGATTCCAAGGTCTTTCATAATCGCAAAAAGAGGTGCCGCCTTTTCCGGGTCCAGATACCGATCCTCTACCAGCTTGCAGGTGAAGGCATAGGCATTGAGAGGCTTATCCGGCTTGGTATAGGGAGCACATTCATAATCTATGACCGTCTCTACCATATCCAGATAAGACTGCTTTATGCCGCTTTCCAGATGGTGGGCAGTATGATTTACATGATATTTCTGACTGGTATACTGATCCCAGAACAGATACAAAAGCATTTTATCCATATCATGGACTTTGGCTCTGGCTAACATCTCCTCCCGCAAAAGGGGATCTGTGATTCTTCGGTTGACCACATAGGTAAAGGCCCGTCTGTGCTGATAGGTATACACACACCACTGAAAATTTTTTATCATATTCTGCTCCCTTATGAAGTGATTTAAGCGACGAACATTCCCAGCAGGCTGACCAAAAAGGCGCAAATCCAGGCAATGGCACACTGAAGCAGGATCATTCCCAGGGCCCATTTACCGCCCAGTTCTCTGCGAACAGAGGATACCGCTGCCACGCAAGGCGTATACAGCAGGCAAAATACCAGAAGAGAGGCTGCTGCCACAGGGGTCAGGGTCTGAAGCAAGGCTCCTGTAGATCCAAAGAGGATGGACAGAGTGGACACTACGCTCTCCTTTGCCAGGAAGCCGGAGATCAGAGCGGTGGAAACACGCCAGTCCCCAAAGCCCAGTGGACGAAATACGGGGGCGATCCAGCCGGCAATCATAGCCAGCATACTGTTCTGGGAATCCACTACCATATTCAATCGCAGGTCAAAGGTCTGTAAGAACCAGATCACAATGGTAGCCAGGAAAATCACCGTAAAGGCACGATGGAGGAAATCCTTGGCTTTCTCCCAAAGAAGATGGAGTACATTTTTGGCTCCAGGCATTCGATAGTTAGGTAATTCCATGACGAAAGGCACCGCTTCTCCCCGGAATACCGTATTTTTAAAGATCAGAGCAGTAAGGATTCCTACCCCTATTCCGGTAAGATAGAGGGCTACCATAATGAGCCCGCTGTATTCAGGGAAAAATACGGAAGTAAAAAATCCGTATATAGGCAGCTTGGCCGTACAGCTCATAAAAGGAATCATCATGATGGTCATTTTCCGGTCCCGCTCAGAAGGCAGGGTGCGGCTGGCCATTACGCCAGGTACGGAGCAGCCGAATCCAATCAGCATGGGAACAATACTTCTGCCGGAAAGGCCGATTTTTCGCAGCAGCTTATCCATGACAAAGGCCACTCTGGCCATATATCCGGTATCCTCCAAAAGAGACAAGAAGAAAAACAACGTAACGATAATAGGCAGGAAGCTTAAGACACTGCCTACGCCGTTAAAAATGCCATCTATGATCAGGGATTGGAGTCCCTGGTTTACATTGGCTGCCGCCAACGCTGTTGCCGTAAGATTCGTCAGCCAGTCGATTCCCCATTCCAGACAGTTCTGAAGCCAGGCGCCAATGACATGAAAGGTAAGATAAAACACCAGGGCCATGATTCCGATAAAGGAAGGGATGGCTGTATATTTTCCCGTCAAAATCCGGTCTATCTTCTGACTTCTTTCCCGCTCTTTGCTTTCTCTGGGCTTTACCACTGTCTGGGCCACCAGCTTTTCAATAAAGGAAAAACGCATATCGGCAATGGCTGCCCCTCGGTCCAGTCCTCTCTCCTCCTCCATCTGACAGATAATATGCTCTACCATCTCTTTCTCATTCTCTGACAGCTTCAGCGCCTCGCTGATCTGGCTATCTCCCTCTACCAGCTTTGTGGCAGCGAACCGGATGGGAATGCCGGCCTTCTCCCCATGATCCTGAACCAGATGCATGATGCCATGGAGGCAACGGTGCACCGCTCCTCCATTGTCATTTTCATCGCAAAAATCCATTCGTCTCGGGCGTTCCTGATAGGTGGCAACATGGATGGCGTGCTGAATCAGCTCCTCCACTCCTTCATTTTTGGCTGCAGAAATGGGGATTACCGGGATTCCCAGAAGATCCTCCATCTCATTGATGCGGATGCTGCCGCCGTTTCCTTTCACCTCATCCATCATGTTCAGAGCCAATACCATAGGCAAGTCCAGCTCCATGAGCTGCATGGTCAGATACAGATTTCTCTCAATGTTGGTAGCATCTACGATATTGATAATGGCCTTGGGCTTCTCCCGCAGGATAAAATCTCTGGAGACAATCTCCTCACTGCTGTAGGGAGACAGGGAATAGATACCGGGCAGGTCTGTCACCAGGGTATTGGGATGCCGCCGGATCTCACCGCTTTTCTGGTCTACGGTGACACCGGGGAAATTGCCTACATGCTGGTTGGATCCCGTCAGCTGATTAAACAGGGTGGTCTTGCCGCAGTTTTGATTGCCGGCCAGGGCGAAGGTAAGTCTGGTTCCCTCAGGCAGGGGATTTTCCTCTGCTTTTATATGGTACCTGCCTCCCTCTCCCAGTCCGGGATGCTCTTTCTTTTTTCGGGAGGCAGCGTTTTTTTGGCCGGTTCCGCTTTGGTAGGGCAGACTGCCGGACTTTTCTTTGCCGGATTTTTCTCTGCCCATGCTGTCTTTTCCTGTCCGGGACTTCTTCGTCTCAGGTTCTCCTTCCGGTAAAGAAGTCTGGGAGGATTTATGTACCAGGATTTTCTCTGCATCTGCCAGTCTAAGGGTCAGAGAATATCCGTGGATTCGCAGCTCCATGGGATCCCCCATAGGAGCAAACTTTTCCAGGGTCACCTCTGCTCCGGGGATCACACCCATGTCCAGGAAATGCTGACGAAGGGCTCCCTCCCCTTTTACCGTATCAATGACTGCTGTTTCGCCGATTTTTAAGTCTCGTAATGTCATAGTTTGCGCTCATTCCTTTTTTAGTTGATTTCTTCTATGTGAAACACATAATCCAGGGACCGGAGTGCCTGAATGATTTCTGTATGGGTTTTGTATTTTTTCAATTCAGGACTGGCGATGGAAACGGAAATGGAATACACGCTTAATCCTGAGTTAAAATAGGCCGGATTGGACTCAATGTCATCGATGGTCAACCCCAGCAGCCGTATGGTGGCCACAAAATCCTGAAGATAGGAGCTGCTTTTTAGCTCCAGGTGAACTTCAAAGTGGTTGGACCGATCCTTCAGATATTTTTCAAACCAGGGGAACAAAGACAGGCTGCATACCAGGGTCAAAAAGGCAAGTATTGCCGCCGTATACAGTCCAGCTCCTACTGTCAGGCCAATGATGCCGCTGGCCCACAGGGCCACTGCTGTGGTCAGTCCCTTGATCTGAGACCGGGAGCTGACAAACAGGGAGTGTACGCTGATGGTGGCTGTGGCCAGAACCGTAGCCGCCGACAACAGAGGCATTCCCATCCCTGCGATGACACCCAGATACAGGTCCAGCATCATGGCAATGGCTGAGGACAAGGATACCAGAATAAAGGTACGCAGTCCTGCAGAATGGCGCTTGGTGGCCCGCTCACATCCGATGATGGCTCCCATGACCACTGCCAGTATCATCCGCAGGGCAATACTGGTTACATTCAAATCCGACAGATATAGTTTCATATGCTTCTTCCCCCCTTCTTTGCCGCCTTGCGCAAGGACTCATGAATCATCTCATAGTGTTCCATGGCCGCATCGGTATAGGCATCCTCCTCCTCGGAGACGGTGTGCTCCGGCAGCTGTTCCTGGATTTTCTGAATCCGCTCGATGAGGAGTTCTACCTCCGTCTTCTTTTCTCCGTCTTCCTTTACCTCCTCTACCGGCACCAGCTCCTCCAACTGATTGGAATAGGATTTGGACAGATAGAGAGACAGCTTGGCACAGGCAGGGCCAACAATCTCATAGAGAACACTGGATGCCAGAATAATGGTCTGGAGATCGTCACCCATCTGTCCTCCCAGGGTACGGGCTCCCAAAGCCGCCAGACCGATGGAGACTCCTGCCTGGGGAATCAGTGCCAGTCCCAGATAATTGC
The DNA here is from genome assembly GCA_964393285.1 of uncultured Lachnospiraceae bacterium. Lineage (GTDB taxonomy): Bacteria > Bacillota > Clostridia > Lachnospirales > Lachnospiraceae > RGIG7193. The sequence continues at coordinate 11,489 of CAYMSZ010000005.1, forward strand.
GAACCAGGGGACCTTTTTTTGCCAGGAGACAGCCCAGGTAGGCTCCCAGATATTTTCCTATGATACGCACCAGAAAGTAGGTAATGCCGATGAACAACAAAGAACCGCTGCCGCCTTCTGCTGTGTGAACCAGAGAGCTGAGGTTAAAATTCATACCGGAGCGGACAAAGAACAACAGCAACAACGGCGGACTCCAATAATTCAGCTGTTTAAACAGCTTATCATCGTCTGTGAGATTGATGTACACCGTACTCATGGACATGCATCCCAGCAAGGGAGATACATCCAACAGGGCGCAGATTCCGCAAAAGGCAAAAATCATGGCAATGGACACAATGAGTCGGTTGTCTGTAGAGCGTTTGTGGAATAAGAACTTCAGGATGACGCCGAAGAGACAGCCCAAAAGCAGGACCCCTATGTTAATCAGAATAGGCTTTCCAATTACCTGAAACCGGGAGGTGGTCTGGCCTGCACTTCCCTGAGACAGAGCAATGGAAATGGCTATGCTGTAAAGCACAATGCTCACCACATCGTCCAGGGCCACTACCTGAAGCAGGGTATCCACAAAATCTCCATGAGCTTTGGTCTGGCGGATGGTCATCATAGTAGAGGCAGGCGCTGTGGCAGATGCCAGGGCAGCCAGTACCACAGAGAAAGCCATGGACAGATGAAATCCGAAGTAGGTCACGGCGAATATAAGAACCGATGCCATGCAGGCTTCCATAACGGTAATCAGAACCACCTTGACACCATTTTTCTTTAAGGTGTCCAAGCGGAAAAATTCCCCTACACTAAAGGCGATAAAGGCCAGTGCAATGTCCGGTAAAAACTCCATTCCCTCTATGATGCCAGAGGGAATCAGATTCAGACAATAGGGTCCGATGAAAATGCCGATCAGAATATAGGCTGTCACATTGGGCAGCTTGACCAGCTTGGTCAGCCGTGTAGCAGCAAAGCCCATGAATAACATAATGGCAACGGATATAATCACCATTGCCGGCTGGGACATTTGTGTACCAAACATAAAAATTCCCCCTCCAGTCTTTTGACCTTTTGACATCATAAAATGAGTTGCTGGACAACAGAAAAGCCGGTGCTCCCCAGGCAACCGGCATCTCTCCATTTTTATCCGCTG
>CAYMSZ010000005.1:12723-20177 GCA_964393285.1 uncultured Lachnospiraceae bacterium
AACAGAAAAGCCGGTGCTCCCCAGGCAACCGGCATCTCTCCATTTTTATCCGCTGAAAGCTTGAGTTTTCTCTTTCTCCTTGTCTCATTATACCATATATATGAGATTGGGGTCAAAAAAATTTTCGACCCTGGCATCAGCAAAAAAGAGCCTGCAGGCTCTGATTCCTGCAAGCTCTCTTATATTTTTGTATTTCCCTACATCCGGGCGGTGATTACTGAACCGTTACGGAAGTGATGTGGGGGTTTACACCCTCATACCAGTACAGGAAGCCTTCCATATCGATGACATCGCCAACCTGCAGATTCTTTACTGCCTGATAAACCTCAGTGGTGCTGTCACACAGATAAGACTCTACGGTGAAGGTATAGGTCTGACCATCTACAGATACGTTGAAGTACAGATCGTCGCCATCGCTGCCGGAGCCATCCCAGCTGTACAGATAAGCAGCATCGCTGCCCTCAGCAGCAGCCTCTACTGTCATGCCGGTGAAGGATACCAGCTGGTTCTGATGCTCGATGAGCTCGTCAGTGCCCAACAGTGCAGTAACATCCTGAGCAGTAGCTACGAAGTTTCCTTCCTCGATCTCAAAGGTAGCATCGATGATCTCTACCTCACCAGCCCACTCGGACTTGTAACCGGTAACCTTGATCTTGGTGCCAACAGTCAGCTTGTCATAGTCCTCAGCGGAGCAAGCCATGTTGTACAGGAAGAAAGCGCCATCCTCATTCTGAGTGTATACAGTAGCCTTATCATCCCACCAGGACTGCTTTGCCTGTACATAGGTCTCTACTACTACGGGAGTATCCACATCAGCAGCTACATACTCAGCATAGCTCATTACATCTGCGGAAGCCTCATTCTCCTGGCCAGCAGCCTCTGTCTCGACAGCCTCGGTCTCAGCAACCGTCTCTACTGCAGCTGTGGTCTCACCTTCTGTCTCAACAGTGTCTTCCTTGCTGGAAGAGCAAGCTGCCAAAGACAGAACCATGGAGAGAGCTAAAAACATTGCAAGAAATTTTTTCATACGTTCTTCTCCTCTTTCTTTGAACATTGTTGTCGGTTCTTTTGAACCGCAGAAACAGTTCCATTATACTTCAATCCGGGAATAAGTCAACCAGTCTTCTTCTCTTTTGCCTTTTCCCGTATCACATAGAGAAGTATCAAGATCCAGGCGGCAGCCAGAGCCCCCAGAAGGATCCGGGAAGTAACAGGCAAGGGGCCTAAATCCGTCTTTTCCTCTCCTGTGCTGCCTGTTCCCAGCTGATCCAGCCGATACAGAGAGTTAATATCGCTGTAGAGCTTCTCCATGTATGCCTCATCCACTGTTTCCTTTCGTCTCATGGACTTGGTCACATTTTCGATCATCTGACCGGCAGCCTCTCGCAGAGAAGCAGAGCCGTTGAATACCGATGTCACAAAGGTATCCTCCGTATGATCCAAAAGCAGCTTGGTAGCAGCGATCTTTACCTCATAGTAGGTACTGTTATCCTCTCCTGCCCGGGAGAGATAGTCCTGATACTGGGCGCTGTCCTGGGCCTTGGAGGTCACAGGCACATAACCCTCGGTCTCAGAATAGGCAATCTGGACATCGTTTGTCAGCAGATACTGGGCGAACAACCAGGAGGCAAGGACTTCCTGACTGTCGCTTTTATTAAAGATGCAGACGGAGGGTCCCTGGGAAATCATCTGAGGATTTTCCGTATCATACTGAGGAATGGTCATGACTGCCGTTTCAAAGTCTACGAACTTGTCCTCACTGATGTCGGATAAGGGGGCATTGCTTCCCATCCAGGTAGAGCCTGCCGTAGAGTCAATGGCGAAAATACATTGACCGGCATTGAGGAAATTCGCCGGATAGCTGGAAATCTTAAAGGTGGAAAAGGCTCCGGTACCGGCATGCGCGGCGATGGTGTACAGCAGCTCCTTTGTGGTATCATTGAACAGCAGGATCTCTCCCTCATCTGTAGAATAGCCGGCACCTAACTGACGCAGCATCTGAATCATCATATTATCCGTAGACTTATCAATAAAGGGAATCATAACCTTCTGTCCGTTGACCAGATAGTTTCCCTCTTCATCCTTGGCCAGAGCCGCCTCCGATACTTCCCAGATAAAATCCCAGGTCAGAGTCTCCGGCAGGGTATAGCCCAGGGCTTCCACATAGGTCTTGTTGACATAGCAAACTTCCGTAGACCTCATATAAGGGATGGCATAGTAGTGACCTTCAAATTCGCACTCCTCCAGAAACTGAGGAATGATTTCCTCCATGGTAGGGGAGTCAAAACGAACCTCCGTGCCTCCCAGTCCGTATTTCTCATTGGTAAACAGTTCATCCAGGGGAACTACCACATTGTCTCCTGTCAGATAGGTGGCAATATGATCCGGGTAGGTAATGCACACATTAGGGGTGGTGTCTGTGGCAATGTTGGTAATCACATCATTATAAATCTTGCTGTAATCGGTATACAGACGAAGGGTTACATGAATATTGGGATACAGGGCTTCAAAATCTGCAATGGCTTTCTCATAGATTGCCGTCTGGGTCTTATTGGTATCATTTTTCGCCCAAAAGGTAATCTCGTACTCCTTGGAGGTGTCAAACTCTTCCGGAGTCTCAAAGGCCACCGTTCCCTTGGAGCCGTGGCAACCGGCAAGAAGCATACAGCAAAACAGTGTTGCTGCCAGATACGCCAGCCATCTGCCGGGATGTCTTTTCTGCTTTGGATTTTTCTTCTTTCCTATCATCCTTTCATTCCTCCTCTGGACACGCCAGCCATGATCTTTTTATGGAAGATCAAAAACAGGACGATCAACGGCACAGAGATGACTACCACTGCTGCCATCATAGCCGGTATATTTTCCCGTCCGAAACCGTTCTCCCGAATCTCCTGAATGCCGTTGGAAACCAGGTAGTAGGCCTCATCGTCCGTAATCAGTCTGGGCCATACATAGGAGTTCCAGCACTCGATGACCTTCAATATCACAACGGTGATAATGGTGGGCTTACATATGGGAATCATGACCTTGAACAGATATTTCAGATCAGAGGTTCCATCTACCTTTGCCGCATAATACAGCTCCTCAGGAACCTGAGCAAAATTTTCCCGCAGGAGATAAATATAGAAGACAGAGGTTACGGAAGGCAGAATCAGGCCCAAAAAGGTATTCCGCATCCCCCAGTTGGTAATGGTGGCATAGTTGGTAATGATCACCAACTCATTGGGAATCATCATCAGGGACAAAAAGAAGGTAAAGACCAGATTTTTCCCTTTAAACTGGAGTCTGGCAAAGGCATAGGCCGCCAGGACGATGACTGCCAGCATAATGGCTGTGGTTGCCACTGTAAAAATAATAGTGTTGGTAAAATATCGGGCCAAGGGCACTGTCGTAAAGGCGTCTACATAGTTCTGCAGGGTAGGTGCCAGGGTATAAAATTTGGGAATATATTCGGAATTATAGACGCTGTAGCTTTTTAAGGAGGTCAAAACCATCCAATAAAAAGGAAACAGGACAATCAATGCCCAAAGAATCAGCAAGGCGTAGACAATTCCCTTTCCTGCTGTCTTGCGAATTCTGGCAGATTTCTCGATTTTTGCATAATCCATTTGTTTTTCCATATCCGGTGACCTCATCAATAATGAACATGTTTTTTGCTGACCAGCAGGTTAATGCAGGTGATGGTCAGTACAATGGCAAACAAAATAATAGCCGCTGCCGATGCATAGGAGGGATATCCACCGCTGTCGCCGTACAGCATATCGTATACATAGCCTACAATGGTATTCATCTCTGCTGCATTCAAATCTGTGCCAAACAACGCAACGGCATCACTATAGGCTTTGAAGGCTCCGATAAATCCGGTAATGATCAGATAAAAGACCGTAGGAGAAATCATAGGCAATGTAATTTTCGTAAAAATCCGAAAGCCGGAGGTTCCATCGATTCTGGCCGCATTGTAGTAATCCTGATTCACAGAAGCCAGCGCGCTGGTCAAAATCAAAACCTTAAAGGGCATAACAATCCATATGGTGTAAAGGCACAATACGAACATCTTTGCCCAATAGGGGCCATCGATAAAATCTACGGATTTGCCGCCAAACCAGTGGATCAGCAGATTGATGAGACCATCGCTGTAGGCTGTCTTTTTGAAGAGAATCATAAACACCAGACCCACTGCCAGGGTATTGGTCACATAAGGCAGGAAATAGATGGTCTGGAACCATTCTTTCAATTTGGTAATGGAGCTCAGTCCCAGGGAAATCAGCAGCGCCAGCCCTGTGGACAGAGGAACGGTGACAATTACCAAAATGAAGGTATTTTTCACAGCCTGCAAAAAGTAGGTATCATGGAGGACATAGGAATAGTTATAAATTCCTACACCGAAATAGGTCTGAGACGCAGAATTATATCCTTCTTCAAAGGAGTAAACAAATACGTCAATCAGGGGGTATACCATAAATACGCCCAGAAAAAGTACGGCAGGCAGCAGATAGAGCCAGGCCTTTTTATTATTATTTTCCATATTCTCTCCTCTAGCTGTCAGCTCAGTTCACACGGGATGCGTTCTTCTGTTTCCTTACGGAACAGAAATACCTTCTTCGGTTTCAGGGCAAAGGATACCGACTGTTTCTGTTCCTCCACAGGATGATCTGCACTGATAATGGAACGAATGGTAGTGCCAAGGGATGCGGGATGGGTGGATACCACGCTGACATCACGACCCATGACCTCTACTGCACGCAACTGACAGCAAAGAGGACCATCTTCCCGGAGCACAAAGCCCTCCGGCCGGATTCCCACTATAACCTCCTGGTCTGCTGCACCGGTGACTGTAAGGACTTCATCCTCTCCCAGATACAGCTTGCCATTTTGAATTTTTCCGGAAAATACATTGATAGGCGGTGTTCCCAAAAACTTTGCCACAAAAAGGTTCCCCGGATTGTCATAGACCTCCTGGGGTTTGCCGATCTGCTGAACCACTCCGGTCTTCATTACTACAATCAGATCAGAAATGCTCATGGCCTCATCCTGATCATGGGTCACAAATACTGTGGTGATTCCTGTCTCCCTCTGGATCCGGCGGATTTCTTCTCTGGTCTGCAGACGGAGTCTGGCATCCAGGTTACTCAAAGGCTCGTCTAACAGGAGAACCCGAGGCATCTTCACCAATGCTCTGGCAATGGCCACACGCTGCTGCTGGCCACCGGACAGCTCGCTAGGCTTACGGTCCATGAGCTCTTCGATCTGAACCAGTCTGGCTGCTTCATAGGCTTTTTTTGTCATAACTTCCTTGGACAGCTTCTGATCTCCTTTCAGATTCTGCAGCGGGAACATAATATTCTGCTTTACCGTCAGGTGAGGATAGAGGGCATAATTCTGGAATACCAGACCTACTCCTCTGTTCTCCGGAGGCAGCTCCGTTACCTCATCCTCTCCAAAAAAGATCTTGCCGCTGGTAGGCTTCTGCAGTCCGCAGATCAGACTCAATGTGGTGCTTTTTCCACATCCGGAGGGACCCAGAAGACCGATGAGCTTGCCATCCGGGATTTCAAAATTGAAATCGTTGACTGCAATGACTTCTTCCGGAGATTTCTTATTTCTGCTGGGAAATTTTTTCGTCAGATTCTGTAATACAATTTTCATATCCTATTCTCCTTTGAGAGATTCTTTATTTAGTATAGCGGAATTTCAGAAACAGGCAAGCAAAAAAAGATTCTTGTCCCATCAACCGATCCGAACCAGACTCATATAATAATGAACGATGTCCTCCGGTGGCTGAACCATATTTTGATTTACCCACCAAAGGATGGCATGGGCAAACCCGCTGCCCAGGTGATTGGCCACAAATTCCGGGGGAACCTCCGGCGGAAAGATTTCTTCATATTGCTCAAACAGTTCGTTCAAATATAATTTCATGTATCCGATAAACACCTCTCTGCTTTCTCCCCGGATCAGACGAGTAAATTCTGCGTGCTCATCCTTTAAATGATACAGCAAATGGGTCAATCGGATCTGCAGTCCGTCACCGGAAAGAGAAAAATCATGAGAAGACTCACTTTCCAGCTCTGTGGAGGCTATGTGTTCAAATACATCGGCACACAGGGCTTTCAGCAGGGCCTCCTTGGTTTCAAAATGGGCGTAAAAGGTGCTGCGTCCCACATTGGCTGCATCGATAATTTCCTGGACAGTGATCCGATGAAAGCTCTTGGTTTCCAACAGCTCTCCAAAGGCTCGAAAAATAGCCTCTCTTGATTTTTTCTGACGTCGATCCATAGATTTCTCCCGTACAAATCTACCATTTTGTTCCATAACGCATAAAATGGCGGTTTTGCTTCTTGTTTCCTGTTTTACACTCTTCTAAAATTTTACCATACATTATGTTCCATAGCAAACAGGAGTGTACTTTATGAAATCTCATACAAATTCCAACACAAAAAAAGGAATCGCTTTGGCTGTACTCGCTGCTGCCTTGTACGCAACCAACGCGCCCCTTTCCAAATTACTGTTAAATGATATGCCACCTACCATGATGGCAGGTTTTCTGTATTTAGGAGCCGGTGTGGCAATGGTGCTGGTAACCGGGGTCAGAAAGGTGTCTGGTAAAAGCCATCAGGAAGCCAGGCTCACCGTTCATGAGCTTCCCTATACCATAGCCATGATCCTGTTGGACATTGCAGCTCCCATCTGTCTCATGTTTGGGCTGCGTTCCACCTCTGCCACCAATGCCTCTCTTCTCAACAATTTTGAAATTGTGGCAACTGCCATCATTGCATTGATGGTATTCAAAGAGGCCATCAGCCTTCGTCTGTGGTTTGGCATCCTGTTTGTCACTGCCTCCTGTGTCCTTTTATCTTTTGAGGATGTGTCCAGTCTGCAGTTCTCCTCCGGATCTTTGCTGATCCTGGCAGCCTGCATCTGTTGGGGTCTGGAAAACAACTGCACCAGAAAAATATCCTCCAAAGATCCTATGGAGATTGTTTTGTTAAAGGGAATTTTCTCCGGAATGGGTTCCATTCTCATCGGTTTTTATACAGGAGAACAGCTTGTGGCACTCTGGGCAGTTCTTTGCACCATGATTGTAGGAATGTTTGCCTACGGCATGAGCATTTTCGTCTATGTCTACGCTCAAAGACTTCTGGGTGCCGCCAGGACAAGCGCCTATTATGCCATCGCACCATTCATCGGCACCTTTTTTTCCCTTATTTTTCTGAGGGAAACGCCCGGCTCTACCTACTATCTGGCTCTCTTTTTGATGGTCATCGGCGCCTGGTTATCCTCCAATGACAAACCTCTTTTTCGTAAGAAAGGGCTGCGTCAGGATTCCTGACTTTATCTGATGTTAACTAGCGATTTCTATTCGTATTTGTTGTTAATGAATGAGCCAGCTATAATCCTTACGGCAATCAATAATATATTCCACATATACCGTGTCATCTTGGATTTGGTATAGG
>CAYMSZ010000005.1:20277-21776 GCA_964393285.1 uncultured Lachnospiraceae bacterium
ACGGCAATCAATAATATATTCCACATATACCGTGTCATCTTGGATTTGGTATAGGACAAGATACCACTTTTCAATAAACATCTTATGATATTTATTCGGCGTGATATACATTTCCTCAAAAAACGGGAAACGCTGCGGCATCTGAGATAATGAACGCATGGCCGTCATAATTTCCCTCTTCTTTGCCGCAGCTGCTTCTTTATTTACTTGCGCCATAAAACGGATATGGGTTCCCAACATTCTTTTTGCCCTGTCAGAAACAATTACTTTATACCTTTTGTTCTCTGCCATACGCTATACCTCTGCAATGACATCATCAAGGTATGCATCCAATTCATCAAGGGTACAGCCGTTTCTGCCTGCAATCCTATCTTCTTCAACGGCAAGTAACTCCTCCCGTAACTTCAGCATTTTTTCCCGTCTATTGTAGGTTTCAATATCCATGACCACCAGATCACCCTCGCCGTTCTTGGTAAGGAAAACTGGCTCAGCGGTCTTTCTGCATTGCTCCGCAATCTCATTATAATTTTGTCTGATTGCTGCCGATGGGCGAATATTCATAACAGCACCTCCTTGAATTTATGGTAGCAATATTCTGACTATATTATACCTATTTCATGCAACAGAGTCAATCCTCGCAGCTATCCAAGTATCCTTTTATAGATATCATAATCTTCCTGTTTGAAAACATTAAATACTACCTTTTGTATCTGTGTGTCTGCCTGCAAAAATTCTGTAACTGTCTGTACGGCAATTTCAGCTGCCTTTTTCTGTGGAAAGTGAAATTCGCCTGTGGATATGCAGCAAAAGGCTACACTCTTTAACCCGTTATTTGACGCAAGCTGTAAGCAGGATTTATAACAATCCGCTAACTGTCTGCAATGTACATCCCTAAGCTGTCCCGATACAATCGGGCCAACTGTATGAAGTACATAGCTACATGGCAGATTAAAGGCAGGAGTAATCTTCGCTTTCCCTGTCGGTTCGTCATACCCCTGCTCGTTCATTAGCTCATCACAAGCCAAACGTAGTTGAATACCGCTGACACTGTGAATGATGTTATCCACACAAGAGTGGCAAGGTACGAAGCATCCCCTTAAAGCACTGTTGGCAGCGTTTACAATCGCATCCACCTTTAATGTGGTAATATCACCACGCCAGAGGATAAGGCGATTGTTGACGGGAGATACCGGTAAATCATCACAATCCGTAATTCCCTTGGCCTTGACTTCCTCACTCAGATACTCGTCCTGCACTTTGAGAAATTCCAATCCAATCGGACGAGGAGAACGGATATTCATAAGGCTTCTAAGAAGTTGTTTCTGTTCTTCAGCGTTATCAGGGATATTCATATTCCTGTATTGGGGCAGTTCTGATAATAGTTCTTTAATCAGATATAACCTTTTTTCACTATGTGTCATGGCTCAATCCTCCTTCATCCAGCCCAGGAGCTCATCCAGTTCCTTATTTCTCATTGATTTTCTCCTTTTCCAAAAAAA
>CAYMSZ010000006.1:0-16240 GCA_964393285.1 uncultured Lachnospiraceae bacterium
ATCACTCTTTTTTACTTTATTAAAGCATTATTTGTACAAAATCTCTACAAATTGCAATATAAAGAAAAGCATATAAAGAAAAGACTATAACAGTATCTGTCATAGTCTCTTCTGTCATAGTCTTTTCCGTCATGGTCTTTTTTAAATTTTCAGGTTCTTACAGTTCCAACAGCTGATTGACTCCGGCTAATTTGATGCACAGGCAGAACAAATCCATGGCCTGCTGTAATTCTTCTACAGTAGGATAGGAAGGTGCAATACGAATGTTGGTATCATTAGGGTCCTTTCCGTAGGGGTAGGTAGCACCGGCATCTGTCAGAATCACTCCTGCCTCTTTGGCCAAGGCCACCGTCTCCTTGGCGCAGCCGGGAAGAGTATCAACAGAAACGAAATATCCTCCCTTTGGTGCCAGCCAGGTTGCAAACCCGCTGTCTCCAATCTCCCTCTCCAAGGTGGACAATACCACATCAAACTTGGGTCGCAGGCTGGCTGCCAGGTTTGCCATGTGCTGACGGATCCCATCTGCCGACTTAAAGTATTTTACATGGCGCAGCTGATTCAGCTTATCGTAACCGATGGTCTGAATCTTCATCTGGCTCTTTACCTCCTCCAGATTCTTCTCACTGGCTGCCATCAAAGCCACACCGGCACCGGGGAAGGTAATCTTGGAGGTAGAGAAATAATACATAATGCGATCTTCGTTATGGTACATCTTTGCTGTCACAAACACATCCTTCAAACGAATCTTCTCATAAATATCATGAACTCCGTAGGCATTATCCCACATAATCCGGAAATCCTTGGCTGCCGTCTTCATGGAGCAAAGTCTTTCGATGGTCTCTGCGCTGTAGCAAATACCCTGAGGGTTAGAATACAGAGGCACACACCAGATTCCTTTAATGGTCTCATCCTCTGCTACCAGCTTCTCCACTATATCCATATCCGGTCCATCATTGGTCATGGGAATGGTAATCATCTCAAATCCCATGGTCTCAGTTATGGCAAAATGGCGGTCATAGCCAGGGCTGGGGCAAAGCCATTTTTTCACAGGCAGCTGACTCCAGGGCGTACTGCCCAGAGAGCCAAACAGCATGAATCGGGAAATGGTATCATACATCATATTCAGACTGGAATTGCCACCGATAATAATATTGGCAGAAGGAATCCGCAGCAAATCGGAAAACAGACGCTTTGCCTCCGGAATTCCATCCAATATGCCATAATTTCTGGCATCTACCCCATTTTCCAGGGTATAATCATCCAGCACATTCAGAATTCCGTTGGAATGATCCAGCTGTTCCGACGAGGGCTTGCCTCGGGACATATCCAGATGAAGGTTTTTATTTTTAAAATGAGCATATTCCTCCAGCAAATCATTCTGGAGATAAACCAGCTCTTCTTTGGTGTAATCATTTATGTTTCTCATGGCTTATACACCGGCCTTTCTATGGTGAGTGAATACAACATTACAGGGATAGTATCAAGCGTATGATATACCAGAAAACAATCAGAACCAGAATCAATGTGCCGGCACCGCTGCCGGACTTTCCTTTCTTTTGACCATTGCCGATATTGATTTTGCTCTGGTCATAAATTGGCTGTCTGCCTGGCTTCTGCCCCTGATGAGACTTCTTTTTTCCTGCCGTCTCCCTGGTTCCTGCCATTCCTTCCCTGGGTCTTAAAAAAGATTCCATAGGATGACAGTCTCCATGATCCTCATTGGGAAGATGATCTCCGGTATAGATCCAGGGGTCTCTAATATATCTTTTGCAATTCCAGCATATGTGAGTCCCTGCCATCATCTCATGATCGCAGATGGGACAAATATATCTTACTGTTTTCTGTGCCATGTTGTATCCCCCTCTCTTGCATATCATGTTTATTGTAGCATGGTTTCTCCCGGTTCGCAAGATTACATACGATCCGGCGCCGAGAAGCCCAGAACATCAATGGAGGTTTCCAACACCTTTCTGGTAAGGGTGATCAGGCAAATATAACCAGCCTTCTTCTCCTCATCCTGTTCTGTAAGAATCTTGGTGTCGTGGTAGAACTGGTTGAAGGTATTGGCCAATTCATAGATATACTGACAGATCTTATGAGGAGCCAATTCTCTGTATGCCAGATCCATAACCTCCGGGAACTGTGCCAGACACAGCTGAAGACGCTTCTCACTCTCACTGGTTCCGGGGAGAATCTGTGCAGATGCAGGAAGTTCTCCTCCTGACTGGGTATACTTAGTCAGAATCGACTTAATTCTCACAATGGTATACAAAATATAGGGGCCCGTATTGCCTTCAAAGGAGGCAAAGCGGTCAATATCAAAGATATAATCCTTAGACGCCTGGTTAGACAAATCTCCGTACTTCAAAGCTGCCAGTCCTACGATAGCTGCCGTCTTTCTGGCCTCGTCATCCTCCATGGTCCGGTTCTCCATAATACGGTCATATACGGCATTTTCAATCTCCTGAATCAGATACTCCAGGCGCATGACACCGCCGGAACGGGTCTTAAAAGGCTTACCGTCTTTTCCGTTCATGGTGCCAAAGCCGATATGCGTCAGCCGAACATGCTCATCTACCAGTCCGGTCTTGCGGCTGCAGCGGAACACCTGGGTAAAATGCATCTCCTGCCGCTTGTCTGTGAGATAGATAATAGCATCCGGGTTGTACTCCTGCACTCTCTGCACAATGGTAGCCAGATCCGTAGTGGAATACAGGGTGGCACCATCTGATTTCACCAGAATACAGGGAGGCACTTCCTTGGTATCCGACTCTTCTGCCACATCTACGATGAGAGCGCCCTGACTCTCATATGCAAAGCCCTCTGTCTTCATCTTCTCTACCATGGCAGGAATAAAAGGCTGGGCATCGCTTTCTCCGTACCACACATCAAAATCTACATTCAGCTTTTTATAATTTTCTTTCAGGTCTGACACAGATACTTGAATGATATGTTTCCAGAGAGCCACCAGACCAGGATCTCCCTGCTGAAAGCGGAAGGTAGTATCATGGGCTTTCTTGCTGTATTCTTCATCCTCCTTGGACTTTGCACTGGCAAAGGGATAAATCTCCTCCAGCTCAGAAATGGTAAAGGGAGCCTCTTTGGGGTATTCTCCTGTAAAATCCGGATCAAAATAGGGAAGTTCAGGCTGTCTCTCTTTTACTTCCTGCATAATCAATCCCATCTGGAGACCCCAGTCTCCCAGATGAACATCTCCGATTACCTGATTTCCCATATACCGGCAGATTCGTTTGATGCTCTCTCCGATAATGGCACTGCGCAAATGTCCGATATGAAGAGGCTTTGCCACATTGGGGCCGCCATAATCAATCACGATGGTTTTAGGAGTCTCCTCCACCTGACAACCCAGTTTTTCTTCCTGATTCATCTGAATCAGAACAGAACGAAGGAACTCTGTATGAAGCTTCAGGTTAATAAAACCGGGATTCACTGCTGAAACCTCTTCCCAGATGGCACAGCCTGTCTCAGAATCAATCTGCTGTTTCAGGGTCTCCGTCACGGCATTGGCAATCATAATGGGAGCTTTGTGATACAGCTTTGCACCTGCCATGGCACCGTTGCACTGAAATTCGCACAGATCCGGACGATTGGACAAGGTAACCCTGCCAAGGGAAGCCTCGTATCCGTTCTCTGCAAATGCCTGTCCCACCAGATCAGACAGTGTATCTAATATCTTTTTCATAGCCTTTTCTTCACTCCTCGCTTGATAAAGAAATGCATGGAGAAGCAACTCCCCATGCATTCAAATTTTTTCTCAATTGACGTTACATTAAACGCGGGACAGATACTCTCCGGTTCTGGTATCAATCTTGATCTTGTCGCCCTGGTTCACGAACAGCGGAACGTTTACAGTAGCACCGGTCTCAACGGTAGCAGGCTTATTTGCACCGGTAGCGGTATTGCCGGCAAATCCGGGCTCTGTATCGGTAACCTCCAGCTCTACGAACATGGGAGGCTCTACAGAGAATACGCTTCCCTTATAAGACCAGATCTTGCACATCTCGTTCTCTTTTACAAACTTCAGTGCATCACCGATCTGCTCCTGGTTCAGGCCAACCTGCTCATATGTCTCAACGTCCATAAAGTAGTACAGATCACCATCTGCGTACAGATACTGCATATCAACCTTATCAATTCTTGCTTCTTCAAATTTCTCAGTGGGACGGAAGCTCTTCTCCACAACGCCACCACCGATTACATTCTTATACTTTGTGCGAACGAAAGCGGCACCCTTGCCAGGCTTTACGTGCTGAAATTCAACGATCTGACAAACATTGCCATCAATCTCAACGGTCATACCATTTCTGAAATCTCCAGCAGTTACCATAACTGTTTCCTCCTTAAAGATGTTTGTTTCTTTTTTTCTTTTGCCATTCTATACTAAATCAGGCACTAAATCAACCTTTTTTTACCGAAAATACGGTTTTTACGGCCTTTGATCCTGATTTTCCCCGGATAATTTCTTCAATTCCGACATAAAACTATCCACATCCTTAAATTCCCGGTAAACGGAAGCAAAGCGGACATAGGCCACCTGATCCAGCAATTTGAGCTTGTCCATCACCAATTCTCCGATTTTTGTTGTAGGAATCTCTGTGATACCGGAACGAAACAGGGCATTTTCTACCTCGTCAATCAGGTCATTGATCTGCTTGCTGGATACCGGCCGTTTGTGACAGGCTCTGAGAACACCGGCCTCGATCTTTGCTCTCTCATAGGGCACTCGGGTATTATCTTTTTTGATCACCAGAATCGGGATGGTCTCTACCTTTTCAAAGGTAGTGAACCGTTTGCCGCAGATATCACACCATCTTCTTCTGCGGATGGAATTTCCGTCTTCGGCAGGGCGGGAATCCAAAACCCGTGTATTTTCCTCTCCACAAAATGGACATCTCATACTGCTTCCTCCCTTCTAAATCCCTTCACATTTTCGAAGGACCTCTGCTACATTTACCTCCACCAGAACGATCTCATTTCCAATCTGACGCACACAGGAAAACGGGATCACATACTCGGTATCTCTTCCAAAGAAGCCGCAAACCTTACCTGGCCCCGGTACCACAAAAGCAGCGATACATCCTCCCGGAAAATCAAACAAAATATCACTTACAAATCCCAATCGTTTGCAATCCGTGATATTGATTACTTCTTTATTACGCAAATCGAACAAACGCATCTGACACCAAACCGGAGGTTTTTATTATTCTATTCCGGGGATCCGAAAATATTGCATGTCCTTACTCCTGATCCATATATCCCAGAATCTGTTCTACCACAGCATCCTGACCTCTGCCCGTAAGGAAGGCCACGCCAAGAACCACAGGGCACTTGATTTTCTGATCCATATTGGTGGTAGATACGCAGAAATCATACTCTCCTGAAATGGGATACGCATCCTCTACCCGGCTCTGTGTCACCTGGTATTTTCCCTTGTATCCTCTCTCGTCCAGAATGCTGCTCAGCTTGTGATTTACAGCAGTGGATGTTGCAATGCCAGAAGCACATACCAACAAAATCTTTTTCATACTCTCATCCTCGCTTTTTTCTTATAAATGGAAACAGTCAAAAGAGAACCTGCCCTTTTGACCATATCAATTTCCTACTAACATATTCTGAAACATCCGGCAAACCTCTTCCCCGGTTTTTCCCCTGTAAAGAGTCTCCAGATTTTCTTTTTTCTGAAACAGTTCGATCAGAGTCGCCAAAAAGGCTGCTTCCTTCTCCGGCTGGTCTACTGCCAGCATGAAGATCATGCTGACCTCCACTGTCTCCTCCGGCAGCCCCATTCTGTGAAACGGTACCGGATTCTTCAAAATTCCTATGGCCATAGCCTGATGACAGACATGAATGGCATCTGTGTGAGGAAGGGCAATCCCCATGGCATCAAACAACAGCCCCGTAGGATATTTCTCCTCTCTGGCCCAGACGGCTTCTCCAAAGCTGCTCTTTACTGCCCCCTGATGATACAGCAGATCGCTGAGAACCGCTATGGCTTCCCGGGCAGAGGATGGCTGTAAATCCAGCGCAACCAGCTCCGGTGTAATCCATTCATTCTTTTGTACCTGCATCTTACACTGCTTCACCGTATCCTCCTGATCATAGCAGACCCATTGTTCTTTGTCAATTCCTCTCCACGAATGTCCAAAGAAGCCCCCGGGAAGACGCATTGTTATCACAAATGCTCCCGGAGGACTTATTTTGGCAAGCGAAAAGCTGCCACCATTATTGATATCTGTACTTTTCAGCCTCTTCCTGTCTCTTCTCTCTGGCCTTGTCTTTTCTCTTTCTCACCATGGTACTAAAGATAATACTGATTTCAAAGAGACCCAGCATAGGAATCGCTACCATGACCTGAGAAACCACATCGGGAGGAGTGATGATCGCCGCCATAATAAAGCAGACAACAATCACGATCCGACGGCTCTTCTTTAACCATTCCGGTTTCAGGAAGCCAAGCTGTGTCAACAAAATCGTCAGCACAGGCATTTCAAAGACAATTCCCAGCATACTCAGTATGGACAGGCACAAACTCAGGTATTTCTCAATAGAAACCTGGGCCTCGATGCCGGAGTTGTTATTGATGGTGATAAAGAATTTCAGCATAAAGGGTAACAGAATCTCATAGGCGAACAAAACGCCCAGGACAAAGAAGATGAGACCCAAAGCCAGTATTCCCCGAATGAAAACTTTCTCTGTATTGTTGAGTCCGGGACTGGCAAATGCAAGCAATTCATATATGATCACCGGTGCCGCTACCACAATTCCGCCTATAATAGAAACCCTGATATACTGATAAAACAGCTCCGAGGGGGATATGTATATAAAGGAATACAGTCCGCCGGAGGGTACCTTCAGCAGCTCCACAATAGGGGCTGCATATTTCAGGCAGATCAACATGGCAACGAAGAACACGATCACAATAACAAACAATCGATTTCGGAATTCACGGATGTGATCCACCACACCCATGACGGCTTCTTCATTTTCTTCTTTTACATGTTTCTTATTTGGCACGTTTCTTACCCTTAGAGACCTGATTAAGCCTCAGTCTTTCCATCGTCTTCTTTCTTTGCTTCCTCTTTGGTGCTGTCGCTTCCATCGCCTTCCTTCAGGCCTTCCTTAAATCCGCGAATGGTATTACCAAAGGTCTGTCCCAGCTTCGGCAGGTACTTCGGTCCAAACAAAACAATGAGAACGATTACAACAATCAGAAGCTCCTGTGTACCAATTTTACCAACAACCATGGAAATTGCATTAAAATTTGTCATACGACATATCCTCTCTTTCTTTCAAACCCTTTTTATCATTTCATCCGTTTTGCGGATGGATGATGTCCTTTACCAGGCTCAGGCCTGTTCTTCCTCTGTCACAGTCTCTGCTGCCACAGGCTCTTTCTCAGCTGCTGCTAGAGTCTCTGCTGCAGCTGTTTCATTTAAAGGTGCCTCCGTAACAGACACATCAGCCCCTTCGGTCTGAGAGGTCTCTGTTTTCACCGGTGCTTCCGTCTTCGTCTCCGGGATTTCTGTTACCGTCTGAGAAGCTGCCATCTCCAAAGAGGCCTCCTCTGTCTGTCCGGAAACATCCGCACCGTCATTCTCCGTCTGATCGGCTGCTTCTGTTACGCCGCCTTCCATCTTTGCTTCCTGCTCTTTGGCGGCTTCCTCAATGGCCTCCTTCAACGGAGCTGCTGTGCCCTTTACTGCACTGTTTAACACTTTGGTTGCATCCTCCAAAGGAGCCTTGATCTCTTTCAGGGGATCTGTAATACCCTGGAACGGCTCAGAAACTTCCTTTGCCACATCGGCAAGAGGCTGTACCACCTCACTAATGGGCTCCGCCACATTTTCTTTAATACCTTGCGCAATGGTGCCGGAATACTGCTTCATGGATGTAAGAGCCTCACCCAGCTTCTTCGCATAGTAAGGAGTCTTCTCCGGTCCCAAAACCAGGATGGCAATGACTATGATGATCATAATCTCACCCATACCCAGGTTCATACATGTAATCATGAATGTTTCTCCCTTCGTATTGCTTTTTTAAATCTTTATTGGCAAATCTATAACATTTTACCAGATTGCATTCTGACATTCAAGGTGTTTTCCTAAAAAAGATATAAAATTTCATCACAGTCTCTCTGCTCTGGCTAACAGCGTATCCCGCACACATTCCACTGGACTGAAGGGTACATAAATGTCTACCGGAACACCTTTTCCGCTTACTCCTCTTCCCTCTGCGGCTGCTTTGGTTTTGCTCATAGGATATGTGAAAACAAATTTGCCATCGTAGTCAATGGATACAGGATTGCAATAGTCAATATTTCCCATGGTGGGACGTCCCAGAACCTTTACCTTAGGAGACTTCTTACACAGCTCTATAAAAGTCTCTCCGGCGTACTCGCAGTAGGTATCGGAAAGGATAATGATCTTTTCGAATTTTCCCTTGCCTCCTACTTTGGTTTCATCTGCCAGCAATTCCTGGTCCTCTTCCCATACCATGCCCTGACCGCTCTTTTGACGCAGCTCCTTTACCATACTCTCCACGATCACTCTGGTCCGGTCATCGGCCTCCGGCAGAAAATTCTCCAGCATCTCCGCCTTTCTGCGGCAATTGCTCTCTGTGTAATTGGTATACAGACCCTTTTCCTCATAGAGATCCCGCAAATATACAGGCTCCGGGAAAATATAATCCAACAGCGGAACAAATACATTCTCTGTGCCGCCTATATTATGACGCAGATCCAGAATCAGCTTTTTACACCGGAGAAGAGATTTTTCCTTAGCTGCCAGCAATTTCTCCATGGCCTCTTCCTCTGCAAAATGGGGCAGATCCAGATACAGGGTATCCTTTCCAATCAAATGTCCGCCTAACTTAGGAAGCTTTCTTTTCGCAGGATATTGCTTCAGGGTGATATTGCTGTCTGTGCCGTTTCTGTGCTTTACCGTCACCTTTTTCGCCATTTTGAAGATGGGTCCCCACAATTCCCGCTCCTCCACATCGGCTCCCAGGAAATTTTTCTGGAAATTTCTTTTTGCCATGGCAGGCAGGGTCATATCAATGGCCAGTATCTCATCTCCCGGCTGTACCCGGCTCTCTTCCTCTGCCTGGGTCACATACAGGTGACCCTGATAGCTTCTCACCCGGAATCCGCAGGTAGACGGCTGATAAGTCTCACTCTCTGCCGATATAAATTTCAGATTGCGATCCTGCAATGTTACCAGATACTGGTTCATCAGGCGCAGAAACTGCCGGTCATTTAATTTGCCCTGTTTCTCGGCAGTGTGGCAGCTTACAGAAAAAAACAGAGGATCGTTCTGTCCCTCTTTTTCTTTGTATCCTGCATAATCCTTTGAGATATCAGCAACCATATCCCTGTATATCTGATTGTATTTCAAACCTCTTTCCTCCTGTATGTTTATTCGTTCCAATCCAGGCTTGCATCCTCCACCCGCCGATCTCGCAACATCAGATCGTACATACAGGTTTTGGGAGATTTTCCTTCAAAAAGAATCTGATTGACATGTTCCACAATAGGCATGGACACATGATACATTCCGGCAAGGGTAAGTCCGGCTTTTGCCGCATATACTCCTTCTACCACCATGTTGACTTCTTTCATGGCCTCATCTGCTGTCTTACCCTGTCCCATGAGAATGCCTGCCCGCCGGTTCCGGCTGTGCATACTGGCACAGGTAACCACCAGATCTCCAATGCCGCTGAGTCCGTACATGGTCTCCTGTCTGGCTCCCATGGCCACCGCCAGACGGGTGATCTCTGCCATGCCTCTGGTAATCAGAGCTGCCTTGGTATTGTCTCCATATCCCAGTCCGTCGGCGATTCCTGCCGCCAGAGCAATCACATTTTTCAATGCCCCGCCGATCTCCATTCCCAGCACATCCGGATTGGTATAGACGCGAAAGCTATCACACATAAAGACAGACTGTACCAGCTCTGCTACAGCCCGTTTTCCGGCACCTGCCACACAGGTAGTGGGGATTCCTCTCCCTACCTCTTCTGCATGACTGGGGCCGGATAATACCGCCACCTGTGCCTGGGGAATTTCTTCCTCGATCTGCTCACTCAGAGTCTTACAGGTGCCTTCCTCGATTCCCTTGGCCACATTGACCAGAATCTGTCCCGGCTCTATGTAGGGAGCCATCTGTCTGGCTGTGGACCGGATATAGACGGATGCCGTCGCCAGAACAATCATGTCCTGACCCCTGCAGGCCTCCTCCATATCTGCTGTCACCAGAATGTCCTCCGCCAGCTCCACATCTGCCAGGGTGGAAAGCCTTCTCTCCCTGTTCAGAGCTTCTGCCTTTTCCTTAGAGGAACACTTTACTGTGACCTTATGCCCGTTTTTATACAGAAGAGTCGCCAGTGCAACTCCGAATGAACCTGCTCCCACTACGCTGACATTAGCCATGGCTCGTTCCTTTCTTATGGAGATGGATCTTATTTTCATTGCCGTGAAGTAATCTGCCGATATTGGCTCGATGACGGATGAAGGCCAGCACCACAATCACTGCCAGAACCAGACATCCTTCCTGCCACGCCGCCTGACACAAGACCGGTGTAAGCCACTTTCCTGCCAGCAGATACCAGCAAATCCACAGAACCGCCTCTGCGATTAAAGAGCCCAAAGACACATATCGGGTCACCAAAATAGGAACCAGAAAAGCAGCCAGGCAAAGCAGGAAAATCCTCCCATCTAAAAAGGCGAGGATAATGCCACCGGTAACAGCGATTCCTTTGCCTCCCTTTCCATGATACTGGATGGGGAAATTATGTCCCAGGGTCACTCCCAGTCCACCGTACAGCATATACAAGTACATCCATTCCGGCGCTCTATTGGTAAAGTACAGGCGAATGCAGGTGCAGCACAGAAAAGCCTTGCCCACATCCCCAAGCATAACCAGGGCGCCGGCCTTTGCTCCCAGCACCCGCAACGCATTGGTAGTTCCTACATTGCCGCTTCCTTCTTTAGAAATGTCTGTATGCATGGCTTTTCCCACCAGCTGCCCGGTCTGAAACAGACCAAATATATAACCTACTGCCAAACATATCAAACGAGGCGTCATGCTTTTTCTTCGTTCCTTTCTCTGATAATAAACTTCAGAGAGGTTCCCCTAAAGCCGAATGAATTACGAATCTGATTCTCCAGATATCTGGTATAGGAGAAATGCATCAGCTTTTTATCGTTTACAAAGATGACAAAGGTGGGAGGCTTTACCGCTACCTGTGTCATGTAATAAATCTTTAACCGTTTTCCCTTGTCTGACGGGGGCTGCTGCATGGCCAGTGCCTCTGTCAGGATCTCATTAAGGACACCGGTAGAAACACGCAGGCTCTGATTCTCCAGTACTACGTCAATATAGTCAAAGAGCTTGGGAAGTCTCTGTCCTGTCTCAGCAGAAACAAACAGAACCTCTGCATAGGGCATAAATGCCAGCATCTCACGAATCTTTGCTGTAAACTGATTGATGCTCTTGTCCGTTTTGTTGGGGTATGCATCCCACTTATTGACAGCGATTATCATACCCTTTCCTCTCTCATGGGCAATACCGGCAATTTTAGCATCCTGCTCCGTAACGCCCTCCACAGCATCGATGACCAGAACCACCACATCGGCACGCTCCACTGCGGAAACGGTGCGGATGATGCTGTAGCGCTCCAGCTCTTCTTTAATCTTATTTTTACGGCGAAGACCGGCTGTATCGATCATGATATATTCTTTGCCGTTTCGCTTAATCACCGTATCGATGGCATCTCTGGTGGTACCTGCCACATCGGAGACAATGACACGATTTTCTCCCAGCAATCTGTTGATGATGGAAGACTTTCCTACATTAGGCTTACCAACAATGGCAACACGAGGACGATCATCCTCTGTCTCTGTATCGGAGCCGGGACGGAAATGGGCTACCACCTCATCCAGCAAATCTCCTAATCCCAGACGGGATGCGGCAGATACTGCAATGGGATCCCCGATACCCAGGTTATAAAATTCATATACATCCGGAAGAAGCTTCTGATAAGCGTCTACCTTATTGACACACAGCACCACCGGCTTTCCGGATCGGCGCAGCATATCTGCCACCTTATCATCTGCATCCTGCAATCCCTGACGCACATCGGTTACAAAGACAATCACGTCTGCTGTATCAATGGCAATCTGAGCCTGTTCTCTCATCTGAGACAGGATGATATCCCTGGACTCCGGCTCGATACCACCGGTATCAATGAGGGTAAACTGATGATTCAGCCAGGTACACTCTGCATAAATTCGATCTCTTGTTACGCCGGGAGTATCCTTCACAATGGATATCTGGTCACCCGCCAGCACATTAAACAACGTTGACTTTCCCACATTCGGACGGCCTACAATAGCCACAATGGGTTTACTCATTTTCTTACTCCTTATATCTCATAGGGCGGATAGGTTTCTGCCCTTCCGGAGAATTCCTGTCCGGAATCCTCGTCTACTATACTATGAATGAAATCACACCCGCTTGATTTTACAATATGGACAGGAACTTGTAAAGCAGTTTCCACCTGTCCTGTTGTTACATCATCCAGGAACACATCCTCTCCGCTGCGCAGCATAACGGAGGGCAGAAGCAGTCTGGTGCCTAAGGGTTGTCCCTTTAACTGGTGGATCAAATCGCCTCCTGTCACCAATCCGGCTACTGTAATGGTCTCCCCGAAGAAATCATTGCGAATGGCATAGAGATGTACCTTAATATTAGGGAATTTACCCTGAATCCATCCGATAATTTCCTTCAGATAGCCATACGCCAGTTTTCCTGTGGCCAGACTGATCTCTTTTTTCCGATCATCCCCTTCCAGCTCTTCCAGGGCCTCCCGGCATTCATCCAGCAAAAGCCGCACCATGCCTACGCCGTTTTCCAGCTGAATATATCCCTCATACTGTTCTGCCGGAGGAATCTGGCGTTTTGCCAGAATATAGAACTCATCGCTGGCCTGAACGAAACGGCAGCCATGCTCTGCCAGAAACTTCTTCTGCCAGGCCTCGATCTGGGCAACCGTCCGTTCTGCTCCTGCCTGATCAAAGGTTTCCAGGGGGTACAGACCTTCTCTGTATTTGGTTACTCCCACCGGTACCACAGACAAGCTTCTCATATAGGGCAGGAACCGGGACAGATCTTCTATACTTCGATCCAGCTGCGCCGCATCATTGATCCCCGGACAGAGAACAATCTGTCCATTCATCTCAATGCCGGCATCATACAGCTTCTGAATCCTCTCCAACAGATTCCCGGCAAACCGGTTATGCAGCATCTTTTTACGCAATTCCGGATCTGTGGTATGAACAGATATATTGATAGGCGCCAGATGGAACCGGATAATCCGATCCAGATCCTTATCGCTCATATTGGTCAGGGTAACATAATTTCCCTGAAGAAATGACAAACGGGAATCATCGTCCTTAAAATACAAGGTTTCCCGCATTCCCGGCGGCATCTGATCGATAAAGCAGAAAATGCACTGATTTCGGCAGGAGCGATATTCACTCATCAGGCCATTTTCAAAAATCAGCCCAATATCCTCCTGAAGCTCCTTCTCAATATCTAACTCCCACTCTTCTCCGTTTGCCTTGCGGATGGTCATCTCCAGATAAGTATCATCTATATAGTAGCGATAGTCAAAAATATCTTCTATCTCATTCTGATTTATTTTCAACAGCCGATCTCCGGCTTCTATCTCCAGTTCCTCTGCAATAGAGCCCGGTTCAACGCCTATAATCAGATGTCCTTTTTGCTCTTTTTTTCTCATAGGTTTCCCTCCGTGTGTCTACTTATGATAACAAGAATCCCGATCTTTGTAAAGATATGGCTTTTTTATTGGTTTCTATCCCTATTATTTTACAGTTTTTGGGAATTTTTTTCACGAGTCTTTCATAAAATACTTGACCGAAATTTGCGGTAAGTATAAAATAACCTTGAAATGTGAGGAAGCCACATTCACAGTTTTGACACGAGACCGTTTTTGAGAATGCTATGCATAAAAACCGATGGTCTCATTTTGTCGATTCACTCATGAGAATTCATGACATACAAAACCATGGAGGATATAATGGAACCAAATACAACATTCCAGACCAAAGCTCCCATTGCTCCTTTGAAAATCTGCGCAATGGAAAATTGCATTGAGTTTGCTACCAAGGTTGATCAGAACATACGCGCACTCCGTCAATCCGATCCGGCAGCTGTAGAAGCGCGAAAAAATCAGGTTGCTTTTTACGGCTACGACGCCGACACCTATCTGGTAAAGAATCACCTCTCCCGTTTCGGTAGCGGAGAAGGAAAAGCTACTCTTCTCGAGTCGGTACGAGGTACAGACCTCTATATTATGACCGATGTCATCAACCACAGCCTGACCTATAATGTCTGCGGACATACACACTATATGTCTCCCGATGATCACTATCAGGATTTAAAGCGGGTCATTTCCATTGCCGTTGCTCATGCCCACCGGGTCAATGTCATCATGCCTTTCCTGTATGAAGGACGTCAGCACAGACGTACCAAGAGAGAGTCTCTGGACTGTGCCTTTGCTCTGGAGGAGCTGATTCACATGGGTGTTCAGAACATCATTACCTTTGATGCTCACGATCCTCGCATGACCAATGCCATTCCCCTGCATGGTTTGGACAATTATATGCCCTCCTATCAGTTTTTAAAAGCCGTTCTGGATCGTGATCCGGATATTCAGATTGATAAGGATCATCTTATGGTCATCAGTCCGGATGAAGGTGCCATGGATCGTGCCGTATACTTTGCCAACAACCTGGGCGTAGACATGGGAATGTTCTATAAGCGCCGGGATTATTCCCAGGTGGTAAATGGAAAGAATCCCATCGTTGCTCACGAATTCCTGGGTAGCAATGTAGAGGGCAAGACAGTCATTATTATTGACGATATGATTTCCTCCGGCGACAGCATGTTAGACACTTCCAGGGAGTTGAGAGAACGGGGCGCAGAAAAGATCATCATTTGCTGCACTTTCGGTCTGTTTACCAACGGCCTGTCCAAATTTGATGAGTTCTACCACAATGGCTTTATCGACTATGTTGTCACTACAAACCTGAATTACCGGGATCCGGAGCTTTTGACAAAGCCCTGGTACATTGAGGCTGACCTGAGTTCTTTCACAGCAGATATCATTCATAATCTGAATCGGGATTCTGCTATGAGTGCAGCCTTAGACCCTACCGCTAAGATTCAAAAGCTGTTGGCTGAGTACAATGCCCGTACCAAAGAGTTCACACAGCTTCAGCTGGACCTGTAAGAGCAGGGTTTCCGTTCCACAGTATCGTATATCAGAAAAGAGGCCAATCCATCACAGGTTAGCCTCTTTCTTTTTACCCTATCCGTTCCGGAATTTCCTCCGGCTTATGCACCAGTGTCACAGCACCGTTTTCTCTCAGAAACCCTTCCTCCCGAAAGCCCCAGGTCACTATGATATGATCCATTTTGGCATTTTCTGCCGTAAGAATATCCACTTCGGAATCACCGATATAAACGGCCTGTTTCCTCTCAACTCCCAGCTTTCGCAGCACCTCATTGACCGAGTCCGGCGCAGGCTTTTTGGCAATCCCTGCCCGCTCTCCTACTGTATACTCAAATATTCCGGGAAAATACTCCTGGCAAAGTGTCTGTACTGCCTCGTCTGCCTTATTGGAAACCACTGCCAGACGGCAGCCTTTCTCTTTTAAGGTCTGCAGCATCTCCGGGATTCCTTCATAAGGCTTTGTATGATCTGCGCAGTGCAGCTGATAATAGGGAAGATAGTCCCGATACAGCTGTTCCTCCACCTGGGGGTCTGTTCCTTCCGGTACAGACAGATGGATCAGCCGGCCTATGCCATTTCCTACAAAATGCCGTACTTCTTCTATGGTCCTTTCTTTCATGTGATATCTGCGAAGCATTTCATTGACACAATCTGCCAGATCCTTTAGAGAATCCAAAATTGTGCCGTCCAAATCAAAAATTGCTAACTCATATTTCATAACGGTTCTTCCTCGTAAGATTTTTCTCTGACATCATTCCGACTTTGGCAAAACAATCTCATGAACTCTCACATTTTTCAGATAGCCTGTGTCCTCATCCATTTCAATGACAGGAAGCTCTTCTTCCTCTTCCGGGCTTTCTGTCTCCAGGATTTCAGTCTCCTGAGATTCTGCTTCCTGAGTTTCTGT
>CAYMSZ010000006.1:16340-20181 GCA_964393285.1 uncultured Lachnospiraceae bacterium
CCTCTGTTTCCTGCTCTGTGCCTTCCTCCGGGGAATCCTCGGGAAGCTGCGTAGAAAGCCATTCATAGTAAGAGCTGAGATCCCACTGACCTGCAGTGGAGAAAGCTGCTTCTTTTGAGCTGTAGTCTCCTGTCCAGAATTCTCCCCCTACCTCTTTGTTGATGGCATGTTCTATCATACAGGCAAAATAGAAATTCCATCGGTAAGCTGCCACGCCGGCTATCTGTTCCGTATATTCTTCGGGTATCCAGGAATCTGTTCCGTAGGCAGTGACGATCCAGCCTCTGTTCAGTGCTTCACTAAGACCGCTGTAGCTATCTGTCCAGCCTCCCACTACATCACAGTTCTTTTCAGAAAAATCCTGTATTCCCTGAATCTCTGCTTCCGGCAAATACCATTTGCCTGTTATCCCAAGCTCCACTACTGCATCCGGATTTACGCTCCAGACTCCGTAGGCAAAGGCATTGACTGCCTGGGTCATGACCTGGTTGGACTGATCTTTTGCTGCCAGGAAACCGATGTGTCCCGTAGTATCGGAAAGAGCTGCTGCCACACCGCATAAATACTGGGCAGCTGCCAGGTCAATGGTATAATTTCCGGAATTGCTTTGATTTCCCAAATCACTTCCCACACAAGCAAACATAATATCCGGATATTCCTCTGCAATGGCGGCAATCACAGAGGCATACTCTCTGGCTCCTCCAAAAATCAGCTGACAGCCACTGTCTACAAAAGATAAAATACTGTCCTCGATTTCAGTCCAGCTGGCTTCCCTGTCCACATAGGTCCATAGAAGCTGATCTTCCTCCATGCCAGCCTCCAAAGCTGCCTGGGTCAGGCCCTCCCGCAGAGACAAACTCAACAGGGAAGTTTCCTCTTCGGTGCCGTAGAATATCATGCCAATGCGAAGCTCTGATATCTCCCGCGTGGTGGGAACCGGTTCCGTCTCCGGTTCGGTCTCTGTCTCCATGACCGTGGAAGACTCTTCTGTCGTGCTCTCCGTCTCCAAAACAGTTCCCCCTGCAGTGTTACAGGCGGCAAGAAACAGGCACAGTGCCACTGTTATACCGATCCGAAAAAGCTGTTTTCTTATCTTCTTTTGCAATATCATATTTTTTCCTTTATAAGCCATACTAACTTCGTCACTTATTTCCTCATGTATTTCATCCGGTGATCTCATCATCCGGGCAGAAAGGAACACACTATGGTACGATTGGACTGTAACGCAAAAAACTGTATTCACAATGCGGATAACTGCTGCTGCCGCGGCAATATTCTGGTAGATGGCTCCCAGGCCGACGAAAAATCTTCTACCAACTGCTCCAGCTTCTTCGTTCGCACAGAGGATGGTGCCAAAAACCGCTTAGAGACACCGGATACCTACATTGGCGTAGACTGCTATGCGGAAAACTGCCGCTATAACCGCAACATGGTTTGCCATGCCGACCATATCAATATTGCCGGTTCCAGCGCCTTTACCATTGCAGAAACCCAATGTTCTACCTTTGAAGCCAAATAGCTTCAAAACTCATGGTCTCCATTCCAGCCGGACAACGGCATGGAGCAGGGTCCCTTCCGGGTTTTTAATGGCAGCCACAAAAGGATATTTTGCCGTTTCGGATTCTGTCTCCAGAAGCTCTGGGGCAGAGTCCGAAGAAGGGATCTCCCATGCGCCAAAACAGCCTACCGTATCCCCATAAAAGGAGGCTTTTTTAAACATAATCGTTACATCATTGAAAGCGGTCTCCGGTATATCCTCCGGCAAAGCCTCCAGGGCAAAATTCACATAGTTTAAATTATTTACATGGCGGTTGATATCAATGTCTCTCCGGCAAATCCGATACTCCCACAATAACGGTGCATCCCCTATAGGCTTTAATCTGGTAAGAGGCTCTTTCAGTACGTTTTCCTCTACGGTACCGTATTTCTCCATCAGACCCTCCGGTATTTTGATCATACGCTGGGTGGTAGCGTCTACCAACAGCCAGCTGCTGCTGCCTCTGGCAATGATGTTTCCGGCGGCATCTGTTGCTTCATAGTCACGCAAACAGGTCAGTCCCTCCGCCCCTCTGGACCAGGTGCGAATGGTCAGCTCCGTATTCCAGTGTGGTCTCTCATACAGATGCATCCTCTGCTGATACAACACCCAGCTGTAATTTGTCTCCCCAATCTGATTCACTCCATACCCTACCAGGTCGGAGTGCACATTGGACACTTCCTGTAAAAGACGAAGCATCCCATGCATGGTCAACTGATTGTTGCGATCCACATCTCCAAACTGTACCCGAAACTTTCCTATAAATTCGCCCAAATTGCTGCCTCACTTTTCCATTTTTTTGCTCATTACTTTTCGTAAATTTTGTATGTCTTTGTGTTTGTCTTTGCTTTCTATCTTCTGCTTTATTCTTCAAAAAAGAGGCTTGACTGATTCCGTCAAACCCCTTTTTCTGACGTTATCTTTTTCGAAGCATTATGCCTCGGTGTTTACCGTCACCTTTTTCGTCTCTCTGGTACGAATCTCTTCCTTGATCTCGGACAGGAAGGTATCCAGATCCTTCTGACCCTCGTCTCCGTTATAACGGCTGCGAACAGAAACCACTCCCTGCTCTGCTTCCTTGGCACCTACTACCAGCATGTAAGGAATCTTCTGCATCTGAGCCTCACGAATCTTATAGCCGATCTTCTCAGAGCGGGTATCCAGCTCTACCCGGACATCCGCAGCGTTGAGCTTATCTGTTACCTCCTTGGCATAATCCATAAACTTATCGGAAATCGGCAAAACCTTTACCTGTACAGGAGCCAGCCAGGTAGGGAACGCACCGGCGAAATGCTCAATCAGAATACCGATGAAACGCTCAATGGAACCAAAGGCTACTCTGTGGATCATGATAGGACGATGCTTCTCTCCGTCGGCCCCGTTGTACTCCAGCTCAAAGCGCTGAGGCAACTGGAAGTCTAACTGGATGGTACCGCACTGCCAGGTTCTGCCAATGCAGTCTACCAGATGGAAATCGATCTTAGGGCCGTAGAATGCGCCGTCGCCTTCGTTGATGACATAATCCAGTCCCAGCTCATCCAGAGCGCTCTTTAAGCCATTGGTGGCCATCTCCCAGTCCTCATCTGATCCCATAGAATCCTCCGGTCTGGTGGACAGCTCTACATGATACTCAAAACCAAAGAGGCTGTATACCTGGTCAATCAGATGAACCACACCCTTAATCTCATCCTTGATCTGATCCGGAGTCATAAAGATATGAGCATCATCCTGGGTAAAGCAGCGCACACGCATAAGGCCATGGAGCTGACCGCTCTTCTCGTGGCGGTGAACCAATCCCAGCTCTGCCAGACGCAGAGGCAGATCTCTGTAGGAACGAGGCTCGGAAGCATATACCAAAACACCGCCGGGGCAGTTCATAGGCTTAATGGCATAATCCTGCTCATCGATAACTGTGGTATACATATTATTCTTGTAATGATCCCAGTGACCGGAAGTCTCCCACAGGCTGCGGTTCAAAATCACAGGAGTGGAAATCTCCACATAACCGGCCTTGCGGTGAATCTCATGCCAGTAGTCCAGCAGAGTATTGCGGAGAACCATGCCCTTAGGCAGGAAGAAGGGGAATCCGGGGCCGTAGTCGCTCATCATGAACAGACCCAGCTCTTTTCCAAGCTTTCTGTGATCTCTCTTCTTTGCTTCCTCCATCATGGTGATGTAGGCTTCCAGCTCTTCTTTCTTCTGGAAGGCAGTCGCGTAGATACGGGTCAGCATCTTGTTGTGCTCGTCCCCTCTCCAGTAAGCACCTGCGATATTCATCAGCTTGTAGGCTTTGCCTACATCCTT
>CAYMSZ010000007.1:0-19150 GCA_964393285.1 uncultured Lachnospiraceae bacterium
GGCATCATCATATACGGCTATAAATATTTTTTTGAATTGGGTTATTTTTTGGTTAAAACAAAAAAACAACGGCTTGCAATTTCCGCAAACCGTTGATTTTACTGTTTTCCAGCTTATTCCTCTACAGGAACGATTTCCTTCTTGTTGTAAGAACCGCAAGCCTTGCATACTCTGTGAGGCATCATAAGAGCGCCACACTTACTGCACTTTACCAGATTCATAGAGCTCATCTTCCAGTTTGCTCTGCGGCTGTCTCTTCTTGCCTTGGAAGATCTATTCTTAGGACAAATGGACATCGGTTACACCTCCTTATCTCCCTTTTGATTTGCTTTCTGAAATATATCGCGGATGACCGCCATCCGGGGGTCAAGAACCGCATCATTGCAGTCACAAGTCCCAGGCTGTGTACCATGCTCCTCTACTGTCCCCTTGCAGTCTTCCCCGCAAAGAACCTTCATAGGCATGTGTACAAATAACTCACCTTTGACAAGTTCGTCCACATCTAATGTGTAGCCATGGATATATGCAGCTTCCTCAAGATTCTGAATTCTCTCCTCCGGTGTCAAAGCCATGTCCACTTCCAGATCGCTATCAAAGGATACCGGAACCTCCACAGGCTTCAAACATCGATCACAGGGAATCTCAAATACCATCTCACCAGTCACATGGATCGCCAGTTTCTTTTTCTCTTTATGAGAAATCGTTAGGGTAACCGGCTCTTTCCGAATGATCGGATAGCTGACACCATACATCTCGTAAGTGTCTGCTCCATATTCTGCTGTATAAGATTTCGTCCTGTTTTCCTGACTTAATACGTCAGATAAATGAATCTGCATACTATTCTCCCAAAACACACACGCACATATTATACATATCCTGGTGACTTTTGTCAACTACCCTTTCAAAAAACTATGGTACAATTCCTCCACAGGAATCTGTCCCGGTGCAGAGGCCTGTCCCAGGGTTCCAAAGGTCAGGACAGATCCCCACTCCTGACAGTGGATTCTGCTGTCCACTCCCAGCTCTCCCATGGAAATGGCGATAATGGGGCGTTCCTGGGAAGTATAGGTTCGTCTGGCAGCCTCCTTCATGGTAATCACATCTGCCTGATTAACCGGCATAACGGCTAACTTTAAGACGTCTCCTCCCAAGTCTGCCATTCTCTCATATTCCTCCAGGATTTCCTCCCCGGAGGGTGTCTTTTGAAAATCATGACCGGACAGAATTGTCCAGACATGATGATCCCTGGCTTCCTTTATAAGGGACCTTACCACTGCTTCCTCCAGGCGATACTGAATGTCTATAAAGTCTGCTTCCCCTGTCTTCAGAATTTCCTCATACAGACGGGGATACCAGTCTAAAAGAGTTTTTTCATCCCATGTGGCCATTCCTCCTTCTGCCCGGGTACGATAGGTGACCAGCAGTGCTTTTTCTCCCAAATGCTGTCGCACCGTTTTCATCCAGTCTTCCCACTGACTGACATCCGGCAGACTGCTCAGGGCATCCAGGCGCCATTCCATAAGATCTGCCACGCTGGCAGCAATGTGATCTGCTGCCTCCCAGGCTTCCGGCAGGCTTCCGGCACAAACGGGAACGCAGATTTTTGGTCTTCCTTCTCCCAGTATAAGATTTCTGGCGGGATAGCTTCTCTTCTTCATGGTCTTTTCCTCACCCTTTTATTCTTCGTAGGCATACACCAGCTCACCATCTACAATGGTAGCCATGACTCTGCCATAGACCTGACGACCATGGAAGGGTGTATTTTTGGATTTAGAACGGAATGTATTTTTATCAATTACATAGGAAGCTTCCGGGTCTACAATGGTAATATCCGCTGTTTTTCCTTCTCCCAGCGTGCCTTTTTCGATTCCCAGAATTCTGGCCGGCGCGGTACTCATCCGCTCTGCCAGCTGCAAAGGTGTCAGGACACCGGGGCGCACCAGTTCACTGACTGCCAGGGCAACTGCCGTCTCCAAACCGACGATGCCGCAAGGAGCATCTTTCATCCCCTTTGCCTTCTCTTCGGCAGCGTGGGGCGCATGATCGGTAGAAATGCAGTCCAGGGTACCATCTGCCAGAGCCGCCTTGATGGCATCCACATCTGCCTGGGTCCGCAAAGGCGGTGCCATCTTAAAGTTGGCATCGGTTCCGTCTATGGCATCTTCCGTCAGGGTAAAATGATGAGGACAGGCTTCTCCTGTTACTTTTAATCCTATTTTTTTAGCTGCCCGCAGCAACTCCACACTGCCGGCAGTAGAGCAATGACACAAATGCAGGGGTGCACCTGTCTCCTCCGACAGTAAAATATCTCTGGCGGCAATAATATCCTCTACTCCGTTGGCAAAACCGGGCAAGCCTAATCGTTTCGATACCTTGCCATCGTTCATGACACCGCCTGCCAGCATCCCCTTGTGCTCACAGTGGGCCAGGGTAACCAGTCCGGCCTCCTTGGCTCGCTCCATTCCGGCCTTACACAAGGCGGCATCCATGACGGACTTGCCATCCTCGCTGATGGCACCGGCACCGGCCTTCTTCATCGCTTCCATATCTGTCAGTTCTTTTCCTGCCAGACCCTTGGTTACCGATCCTACCGGGATCACATGGACAGGAGATACCTGCGCCGCTTTCCTGACAATATAGTCTACAACCTCCGGACAGTCTACTGTAGGATTGGTATTGGCCATACAGCAGATGGTAGTAAAGCCTCCGTGGGCAGCTGCCTGACTGCCTGTGGCAATATCCTCCTTGTACTCCTGACCCGGATCTCTTAAATGGACATGAAGATCAATCAGTCCCGGCATGACATAACAGCCTGTCGCATCCAGTTCTCTGATCTCTTCCATGCCTGGGGTAAGCTTTCTTTCTCCGGGAAGGGTGATTTTCTCAATTTTCCCCTGAGAGATCCAGACATCATAGATGCCGTCTCTTCCGTTGGCAGGGTCTAATACGCGACCACCTCGAATTACCATGGCATTGTTCATATTTCCCTCCTATCTGACTCCTTGTATCTGTCAAAAGGTATTTTGTATTTTCTTTTCTCACGCCGTCACCAGATTCTGAATCCAGACGCCTTTTTTCACCAGCACAAAGCCGATGCCGCACTTAATGATTTCCAACAGCTGTACTGTCAGATAGATGGGCACAATGGGCATTGCCGTAAAACGGCTCAGGCAAAATGCCACAGGAATGCTGCACACCCATACAAATACGCTGTCAAACAGGAAGGTAACCACCGTCTTTCCTCCGGAACGAAGGGTAAAATATGCGGCATTGGTAAAGCCGTACAACGGCATACACAAAGCGGAAATCCGAATCAGACTGGTAGACAGCTGGCGAATCTCCTCTGTGGTGTTATAAATGCCGGGGAATGCCGGTGCTACCAGGTACATAAGAGCCCCTACGATCACACAGCAGACAAGGGCAAAGGCAATGATCTGATTATCCTCTTCTCTGGCCTGCTCCAGCTGACCGGCACCTAAGAGCTGACCGATGACGATGCTGACCGCACTGCCCATAGAAAGGGACACGACATTAAACAGATTTCCGATGGTATTGGCAATGTTATTGGCCGCCACCACCTGTAAGCCTCTCACCGAATAGCACTGGGCAATCACTGCTATGCCCACAGACCACAGGGATTCGTTAAGAAGCAACGGTGCGCCTACTTTCATAATCTGCAGGCTGAGATTTTTGGGAATGTACAGGCTCTTATAAACTCCCTTAATAAAGGCATGGCTGTCTCTATGGCTGTGAGTCCAGATTACCACAATGGCCAGTTCCACAAAACGGCTGAGAACTGTGGCAATGGCGGCTCCCCGGACACCCAGAGCCGGTGCTCCAAAATGTCCGAAAATCAGGATATAGTTACATACCATATTGACAGTAACTGCTATCAAACCTGCCACCATAGGTACTTTGGTCTCCCCACCTTCTCGTAAGGTGCCGGCATAGGACTGAACCAGGGCATAGGGCACCATGCCAAGGAGCATGATCTGCAAATACTGTTCTCCGTACAGTAAGGTTGTCAGAACGTCACCGCCTTCTCCCGTATCATGAAGATAGGTACGAATCAGCGGGGTGCCAAAGCCTCCCAGAATCAGCCAGGCCAGGGCACTGATAATCAGGCTGCAGATCAGTTTAAACCGAAAGGTATAGCGAACTCCCTCCTGATCTCCTTTTCCATAATACTGAGCGCCTAAAATACCGGCACCGGCAATGGCGCCGAAAATGCAGATATTATAGACAAACATCAGGTTGTTGGCTACAGACACGCCGGACATCTGTTCCGTTCCTACCTGTCCTACCATAATATTATCCAAAAGGCTGACAAAATTGGTGATTCCGTTCTGAATGATAATGGGAATGGTAATCTGCATGATCTTTCGATAAAAAGCAGCATCTCCCACAAATTTATGAATTCCTGTCTTTCTCGTCATAGTTCCTCGCTTGTGTTGTCATTTTTAAAAAGGGGAGGCTTGCTCCATTGCGATGCAATTGGATTCTAACAATCTTGTATTTCCTCCCAGGATACCATCCAGGTATCCGAATCCCAGGGATATTGATAATGCTTTTCTCCCTCTAATTCCACCTCTCCCGACTGGGCATCGTAGGGATCACTGCGTAATTTTCTCATGGGCGGTACGAAATCACTCTGGAATCTCCGGCAGGATATCATGCGGAAGGGATCCAGATTACCGAAATAGAACCGACGCTGTTCCTCATTGCCGGAGCGATTACCGCCTCCGCCAAAGGAGCAGTCGGCATAAAGCCAGCCATACTCTTCGATATAGAATCTGGCCCAATCATGGTTTCCTACCCTTGCCGGATTGGCATATTTTCCGGACTGCCATCTGGCAGGGATTCCGGCAATACGGCACATGGTAATAAACAGAATAGACTGCGCCCCGCAATCTCCCTTATGTCCGGATGCTACATATTCCGAAATAACCGGCAGGGTCACATAGCTACGCATATAAGAATAATGGATCCGGGTGGTTACATAATTATAGATCCGTCTGGCTTTCTCCAAAGGTCTGGTTTCCTCTCCCACTACTTCCTCTGTGAGACGACGCATCATAACAGAGAAGGTAATGTGAGGCAGCTGCTCCGCCAGATCATCCTCTACCACCGGATCGTTGCAGCGGTATTTTGCCATCCACTTATCTCTGGCCAACTGCCAATGCTCCGGACTGGTATTCTTTTTTTCCGGCAGCGTACCGTTGGGCTCTGCTCCTCCTGCCAGAAGATCCTCTTTCTCATAGGGGCCTGACCACAGATCCAGGTATCCGGCCTGAATTTCATACTCGTATTCTACCTCATAGACCGTATCCGGCTGCCAGGTCGTCTCCCAGCATACGGTTCGCTGCAATGCATTCTCCGGTGCCACAGTGATCTGCTCCGGTTCCCCGGATATCTTCACAATGGTTACGGCCTTCACCTGTCCATCTACAGTGGGAACCGGCAGATATACCTTTACCGGTTCTCCGGCTGTCACAGGCTCCTCCATCCACAGCTTTGCGTGGAGACGGATTCGGCAATTCATGCCACCCTCTGCCTTCATCCTGGCTATGGCCTCTGACAGATATTTGCTTTCCTCAGAAGGCTTTACCGTTGTCTCATGTCTTCTGGCGGCATAATCCGGTCTGGTCTTTAATAAATTCGCTACCACATTATCCCGGAAATGAGGGACTCCCTGAATGTAAATCCAGTCGGCATAGTCAGAGTCCATGATTTCATCCATTTCCTCCGGTCTGAAGTCCTCCACTTCCTTTTGGATCAAAGCGATGGCTTCCTCTCTGGTATAAGGATAATTACGAGGCAGTTTCCGAATCAATTTTTTCTCTAACAGGAGTCTCCTTTGTTCTACCTGGGAGATTTCCTGCTCCAGTCTGCCATTGATTATGCGATCCACTGCGGCAAAATCACCATGCCACTTATGCTTCATCACATCCTCCGGCAGAGGCATTGCCAGCAATTCGATCCAATGGTTCTCATTTTCTCTTTCTTCGGATATTCTGCTCATTTCTTTTCCTCTCCTTTGATCCAATCAATCATAGTATAACAGCCATGTTGATACTCCAGAATAACGGCAGTGGCATTCCCCATCATTTGAAAATCCGGGAAATTTTCTGCAACGCTATCCTCCGCCAGATAGTGAACCAGGCCGCTTAAGGACAAACCGTGCCCGGCAATGAGAATGGTGTCATCATCCTCTCTTACATGGTCTGCTAAAAATTCCATTTCCCGCTTTATTACATCTGCGGCATCTTCTCCTTCATAATCGGAATAGCCTTCCATGATTCTAAACATACCTTTACCCTGTGGCTCTTCCGACCCCTGCTGCTTTTTCATAGACGATACCACCATAGGACGAAGGGGCGTGGGAGTTCCTTCAAAGACGCCAAAATTCATCTCTTTTAATCTTTTATCCCGTACAAGCTCCAAAGGTCTGTCCCCTAAGACGATCTCTCCCGTATCATAGGCTCTGTCACTGGTGGAACTGTACGCCTCTTTGATCTCATATTCCTTCAGCCGTTCTGCCAGTCTGGCTGCCTGCTCTTTTCCTTTTTTGGTCAAGGGAGAATCACACCATCCCTGAGTCAGTCCCAGAGCATTAAAAAGAGTCTCTCCATGACGCACGAGTATTAACTTCATCCTTCCTTGTTCCTCCCACATAGTTGTATCTATCACAAAAAGGAAAGTCCGAAACCATCGTCTCATGACTTTCCTTTTTATTCTACCTAAATTTCACGGGAGTGTCAAACAATTGCCGCTTCTTTCTACGATTCAGAAGTGCCATTCATGATCTTAGGAGCTGTCTTGTATAAGAGAGCTACCACCACACCTACAATGATAATGTCAGGAATCATATAGGAAGCGTTATAGCTCAGGCTGTAAACCACTGCAGACATGCCTTCCGGTGCATAGCTGCCCCACAGAATCCAGCCGGACAGGAAGCTGCACAGGAAGCGAAGAAAGCCTGCCAGTACGGCTCCTGCCACATTGCTGTGGAAAGGTTTTCCCAGTGCCGGTGCCAGTCCCAGTACAGAAAAAGCCAGCAGATAGTCAAGAAGAATACAGCCAATCTGTGCCACAAGACCGTTACAATACAGCACGTTGCTGAATCCAAGGATCATCTGTAAAAGGCCATGTACCAGACCGGTAAGGCAGCCCCACTTCGTACCGTTTCGCAGACCCATCACCACCAGGGGAACCATCTCCAGGGTAATGGAACCGCCCTGAGGCAGGTCATAAAATTTGATCAGGGACAATACATATGCCATGGCAATCAGCATGGCACCCTCGACCATAATGCGTAAATTTTTGGAAGTGTTCATATTACACTCCTCCTTCTTTTGTCAGTACATAAAAACTGTGGGAAAGTTTTTATTCTACTCCAGGGATGGACTGCTCTGCTGTCTGATAGGAAAGAATTCTCCTAACAAATAAAAAAGCGCCTGGCACAAATACATGTACGCAGGCGCATTCCAGTCCTCATGGGATTTCATCAAACTTCCTACGCCGGCATTATCCGGATCAGGTTAAAGGGTACTCCGCTTTCGCAGATCTCAGCCTCTCGGCGCCCCTGTTTTTATGTCCTCCATAAGTATACACTCATTTTTTAAAATGTCAAACATCTTTTCCATGGTATCCAAAATACCTAATGGGATTCCTTACCCTCTTACCTGATATACATACAGCTCGTGAAGCGCTCTGGTGGCTGCAATATACTGGTATTGTCTATAGAGAGGGGATTTTTGATTTCCTCCCAGAACAAATACCTGATCAAACTCCAGTCCTTTTGCCAGATAGAAGGTGGTCACAGTCAATCCCTTTGCAAACCGGGAGCTGTCCCGATCCATATAGAAGGCTTCCACTCCCATGGCTTTGAAATGCTCATAGGCTTCTCTGGCTTCCTTCTCTGTCATCGTGAGAAGAGCTGCCGTCTCATATCCATCCAGGTTCAGATTCAGCTGAGACAGGATCTTCTGACAAGCTTCACAGGAATCAGAAACCTCTTCCTGCCATACTTCTTTGCCATGGCGAGCCACATATTCGATGTCAGAGACCTCTGACATTTTCTCAGCATAGGCTGCAATCTCCAGGGTATTTCGATAGCTTTTCTTTAATTCCATCATCTGAATATCCTTTCCCAGGACAGATGGAAGGAACCGGAACACATCCTGGGTCTCAGAATCCACAGACTGGCACCGATCTCCCAAAATCGTCTTGCTGCAGGGAAATAACTTTTCCAGAATCACATACTGGAGATACGAATAATCCTGCATTTCATCTACTACCAGATGACGAACCCTTTTATGGGCGTTGGTATGAAGCAGGCGATATTTCAGATAAAGAATGGGATACACATCCTCGTAGGGAAGGACACGCTCTTCCAAAGGCACATGCTTCAACTGAGGAAATCCCTTTTCCTGGAGAAACCAGTTATAAATCCGATAGATATCTCTGGTCACATACATGCGGTAGAATTTTTCCTTCAGTTCCACCTTTTCATCCTCTGTCAACGGTTTGTATAAGGTCTCATATTCATCTTCAAAGTATTCACGAATCACATCCATCCGGGACAAAACCGGAATGGTGGAAAACTTCTGATAAAAGAGAATCCGCAGTTCCTCTTTGGTCTTACTGTGTTTCTTGTAAGTAATGTCTGTCAGATTCACCAGACGATCCTCCAGGTCAATGAGAAAGCCTTCCAGATCATATATATATTTTTCCGACTGTTTGTAACGGTACCTTTCTTCTGATCTGGCAGAAAGCTTTCCCTGAATCTGCCGTTCCAGGAAGTCGTAACGATCTTCACAATCCTCTGCCACAGATTTTAATTCCCGATAGGCAAACAAATCAAAACTCATCTCCCGGATATTTTCTTCCCCAAGCTCCGGCAGAATATGGGAAATATAATCGGAGAAAACGCCGTTGGGAGACAAAATCAATATGTTGGAAGACTTTAAATGCTGTCTGTCATGGTACAGCAAATAAGCGATCCGGTGAAGGGCAATGGAGGTCTTACCACTGCCGGCCGCTCCCTGAATGACCAGAACCCGATCTTTTGTATTTCGGATGATGGCATTTTGTTCTTTCTGAATGGTATGAATGATATTTTTCAGTTTTACATCACCGTTTTTACTCAATTCCTCTTTCAGAATATCATCGTCTACCTTCAGATCGCTTTCCAGCTCATACATCATACGACCCTGGCGAATCTTATACTGTCTGCGGGATAAGATCTCTCCCGTCATACTGCCTCCGGGGGCTTCATAGGAAGCAGGACCCTTCTCTTCATAATCATAAAACAGGCTGCTGATGGGAGCCCGCCAATCATAAAGAAGAGGCTGACTGCCGGCTCTTTCCGAAAAAGAACCGATTCCGATATAAAATGTCTCCGGTTCTTCCTCTCCCTCATAGACAAAATCGATACTGCCAAAGAAGGGAGAATCTACCATTTTCTCCAGACGGTTTCTGGTCTGAATATTTTCCTGATTGGCCTGCACCTGTGTTCGCAGCGCCTGTTGATTATCGTAATTCTCATATCCGTACTCATCCATTTCCGTATAGTTTT
The DNA here is from genome assembly GCA_964393285.1 of uncultured Lachnospiraceae bacterium. GTDB lineage: Bacteria > Bacillota > Clostridia > Lachnospirales > Lachnospiraceae > RGIG7193. Next base: position 9,581 of record CAYMSZ010000007.1, read on the forward strand.
CCCAGTAATAGGTATTCATCTCCTGAATATCCTGAGACACTGCCGTAATGGTCTGACTGATTTCTTCTATTTTCTTCTTCAGCTTTTCTTCTACAACTTCCAGAAATTCTGTTGCTTTGCTCATGCTTCCCAAAACCTTTCCCGTTTACAACCTGCCTGCTGCCTCCATGCCCCGGGGAGTGGCTGCCAATCCGCCTAATCCGGTCTCCCTCAGAGAAGCATCCATCTTATCTCCTACCTCACGCATGGCATCGATGACCTGATCTGCCGGAATAAAGCTCTTTACTCCTGCCAGCGCCTGGTCCGCTGCTGTCATGGCATTGACTGCTCCCAGAACATTCCGCTTTACACAGGGAATCTCCACCAGACCTGCTACAGGATCACATACCAATCCCAGCATGGCCTTCAACCCAATGGCCGCTCCGTTTAAAATCTGCTCTGCATCGCCGCCTCGCAGATAAACCAATGCTCCGGCTGCCATAGCAGAAGCCGAACCGATCTCTGCCTGACATCCTCCTGTCGCTCCGGCAATGGAAGCTCGATGGGCAATCACCTGACCGATACCGGCTGCCACAAAAAGTGCCTCCTGGATGCGCTGATCCTCATAGTGGAACCTCTCTGCCACAGGCAGCAATACCGCAGGCAATACACCGCAGGAACCGGCAGTGGGAGCTGCTACGATTCGTTTCATGCAGGCATTGGATTCTGCCATCTGAATGGCTCCCGTAACCACCTGTCCCAAAAAGGGACCACAAAGGGATTCCTCCTTTGCATAGTAGGCAGCCACCTTGCCCCCATCTCCTCCTACAAAGCCGCTGGAGGATTTTCTCTCCGGATCGTAGGCAGCTGCTGCCTGCTTCATAGCCTGCCAGATGCCATCCATGCGGCAGTGGGAATCCTCCGGGGTCACATCCCGCTCCCGGCAGTCATCCTCCAGAATGATCTGATAAAAGGATTTATTTTCTTCTTTACATCTGGATGCAATCTGCTCCAAAGAACCAAAACTCATGTCGTTTCTCCTTCCTAGAGGCGAATATAGATGACCTTTAATACCCCTTCCATCTGCCGCAGGGCCTGAATCACTTCCTCCTCCAGTTCCGTATCTGTCTCTACAATAGTAAACGCGTAACCGCCTTTAAAATTGCGATACAGCTGTAAGGTAGCAATGTTCACATCCTGAGAATACAGGGCATAGGTAATATCCGCCAGGACGCCTGGCTTATCTGCATTTTGAATAATCAGAGTCGGCTTTTCTCCCGTAAAATCCACCCGGATGCCATCGATCTGATTTACCATGATCCGGCCTCCTCCCAGGGAAGATGCCTGGACCTGAATGCTGTCTCCCTGTCGATTCCACACCTTTAAGATGGCAGTATTGGGATGGGCATCCCGCAGCTGTACCGTCGAAAACTCATAGGCCAGTCCTGCCTCCCTGGCTACCTGAAAGCTGTCCGGAATCCGGTCATCGTCAGGCTCCATGCCCAGCAGACCGGCAATCAAAGCCCTGTCTGTGCCATGGCCTTTCCCCGTAGCGGCAAAGGAACCATGCATGGCGATTTCTGCTCTTACGGGAGTCTCTCCCAGGATTTTTCTGGTCATCCAGCCGATTCGTACAGCTCCTGCTGTATGGGAGCTGGAGGGTCCTACCATGACAGGACCTAGTATCTCGAATACATTCATAGCTTATCCTCTCAAAATCTACCATTCTGGCCAAAGGTTTTTCTGGGTTTGACAATGGTTTTTCGAATGGTGCGAAATGCTGTTTTTTCTCCCTGATCTGCCAGCATCTGTAACAGATGCTCCAACAGAGCTGCCGAATCAGGGTGAATGGTAACATGACTTTTGTTCTTTACATAGTATTCCAGAGGACTGGCGTCGGTATATTTTTCCTTTTGATATACCTTGCAGGCTGCAATCCTGTCACAAAACATCTCTACCACATATCTGGTAGGCATCGGTGCTCCGAAAAACTGAGGAGTATCTGTAGCCTCCTTTGTGTCGATCTTGCTGTCAATCCAATATTCGAAATGATGTCGGTTACGGCCTTTATGATGAATCCATGCTTCCGAAAATCCCCGGTCCATCTTTTCTGCTGCATTGGGGCTTTTGGTTCCCTGATAGTACAGTACGCCTGTCCGAAATTCTGTCCAGGAATATTTGCTCAGATCATGGAGAAGTCCCTGTCTGTACAGTCCCACCTGAAAACAGCATTCCATTACAATAAGCTTATGGTGGGTAATGGTAAGGAAATGATGCCAGGCATTGTACCAAAGGCTATGTTCTGTCTTTGTCCTCATGGGTTTACGCCTTTCCGCTTCTCACCAGAATTTCCCGAAGTTCTTCCGGCGTAAAGGAATAGTGACTGTTGCAGAAATGGCAGCTTACATCAATGGGTTCTCCGGCATCCACCAGCTCTCGTAAATCCTTTTCTCCCAGGCTTACAATGGCCTTCTCCACCCGTTTTTTGCTGCAGTCGCAGTGAAACTCTGTAGGCACCTTTTCGGTAAAACACAGACCCAGATCTCCCAGAACTTTCGTCAAAATATCCTCCGGCGTCATCCCCTGATCCAGCATGGTGGTGACAGAAGGGATTCCTGCCAGCTTTTCCTCCAGTGCTGCAATCACAGAATCCTCTGTGTCAGGCATCAGCTGCAGGATAAATCCTCCTGCCTGCTTTACGGTATTATTTTTCTCCATCAAAACACCCAGAGCCACAGAGGAAGGAGTCTGCTCACTGGTGGCATAGTAATATGTCAGATCCTCCGCAATCTCTCCGCTGACCAGGGCGATCTGTCCCACATAAGGTTCCTTCAATCCGATGTCCTGAATCACCTGGAGATAACCTTTGCCAACGGCGCCGGAGACATCCAGCTTGCCATTGGGCTTTGCATGAATCAAAACCTCCGGCTCATAGACATAGCCCTTTACCTGGGCATTGGCATTGGCTGTCACAACGATCCCTCCCAAAGGTCCATCTCCCTCGATTTTTAATGTCAGGAGATCCTTCTCTCCCTTCATCATGCTGCCCATCATGGCTCCTGCTGTCAAAAGTCTCCCCAGAGCGGCTGATGCCACCGGGCTGGTATTATGGGCGTTTCTGGCATATTCCACCATGTTTCTGGTGGTAGCGGCATAGGCCCGGATCTGATGATCCGCCGCCGTAGCCTTTACAATATAATCTTCCATTTTTCTACTCCCGTTATCAATTCCCTGTACCTGTGTGGTTTTAGGCAATTGGTTATTCTTTTCCCTGTTCTCTCAGAATGATGTATACACGCTCACTGTCTGCTCTGGCAGGCTCTTCCGTAAATGCATCATAAGCGCAGACCCAGACCATACCGGCCTCTTCTGCTGCCTTGCGGATTTCCTCCAGGGAATACGCCTTCTGAAAATGTGTCTCTGTATATCTGCGGTACAACTCTGTCTGCTCTTCCCCATCCTCTTTAGTTTCCTCTTGAAGGGAATCGGCATCCTCCCGGATAAACAGGGTCAGATCGTATTCATTGATTCCGCTTTCTTCATCAAAGAAATTCTCCCAGATGAAGCTGGATTCCTCTCTGGCTTCTGCAAAGGTATTATCCCCCAGGATATTCTCATATTTGTACCAGGTATTCAGGTCAAAGATAAAGGGGGCACCCGGATCCAGATAATTATTCACCAGCCGGAATACCTGAACCAGATCCTGGTAGCTGGTAATATAATTGATGGAATCGCAGATGCTGACAGCGGCTTTCACTGTCCCATACAGTTCAAATTCACGCATATCCTGACACAGATACAAAATCTGATCCCGTACCGGAGCCAGTTCCTCCCGTTCTCTCTTTTCCAGTGCAATAGAGAGCATATCCTCTGAGGCATCCACTCCGATCATGTCGTATCCTGCCATGGCAAGTCTCTCTGTCACACTGCCGGTACCGCAGCCCAACTCCAGAACAATCCCATTCTTCACGCCTTCCTGCTTTAGCAGGTGAATCAGATACGCGCACCATTCCTCATAGGGAATATTGTCCATAAAGGCATCGTATACCTCTGCAAATCCTGTATAGGCATCCATTTTCCGTTCCCGCCCTTTCCTGTACTCTAAATTGATAGTGTAACAAAAATTAAAACACCGGTCAATCCATAAAGAAAAAATAAGGATACAAATCCCGGATGGGAACTTGTATCCTTACTTATTTTTATCATGCCAAAGTCAAAAGTTCAAAAGACTTTGTATCGCATCCGTTACTCTAACTCAAAAGCACCTGTGTACAGCTGGTAATAAGTACCCTTCTGTGCGATCAGATCATCATGAGTACCTCTCTCGATAATGTGACCGTGATCCAGTACCATAATAGCGTCGCTGTTTCGTACAGTGGACAATCTGTGGGCAATTACAAATACGGTTCTGCCCTTCATCAGATTATCCATACCTTCCTGTACCAGTGCCTCTGTACGGGTATCAATGGAGGAGGTTGCCTCATCCAGAATCATAACAGGCGGATCCGCTACAGCTGCTCTGGCAATGGACAACAGCTGTCTCTGTCCCTGAGACAGGCTGGCACCGTTGCCGGTAAGCATGGTGTTGTAGCCATCCGGCAATCTGGTGATAAAGCTGTCGGCATTGGCCAGCTTGGCAGCGGCAATACACTCTTCATCCGTAGCATCCAGCTTACCATATCGAATATTATCCATAACGGTACCGGTAAACAGATTTACATCCTGGAGCACCACACCCAGGGAACGACGCAGATCCGGTTTTTTGATCTTGCCGATATTGATGTGATCGTAACGAATCTTTCCGTCAGGGATATCATAGAACCGGTTCAGCAGGTTGGTAATGGTGGTCTTACCGGCACCGGTAGCACCTACAAAGGCGATCTTCTGACCAGGCTTTGCATAGAGGGATACATCATACAGTACCTGCTTCTCCGGTACATAGCCAAAGTCAACATCTACCATTTCCACATCGCCTTCCAGCTTGGCATAAGTAGTAGTGCCTTCGGCCTTGTGGTAGTGCTTCCATGCCCACATACCTGTGTGCTTATCGGTTTCCTCAATCTCACCCTTATCATTATACTGGGCATTTACCAGAGTTACATATCCGTCGTCCTGTTCCGGCTCCTGATCGATGAGTTCAAATACACGGCTGGCGCCGGCGGCACCCATAGCGATCATGGCGATCTGGTTGGATACCTGACCGATGATCTGGGTCACCTGTCTGGACATGGTCAGGAAGGATACGATAACACCGATGGACACAACGCTGGTACCTGTGAGTCCCAGATTGGTGCACTTGGTGTATACCATAAGACCGCCTACGATTGCCAGGACTACATACAACAGGTTACCCATGTTATTCATGATGGGTCCAATGACATTACCGTTCTTATTGGCAGATTCGCCATCCCGGAATAACTGATCATTCAGCTCCTTAAAGCGCTTCTTGCTCTCTTCCTCATGGTTAAATACCTTGACGACCTTCTGTCCCTCCATCATTTCCTCGATGAAGCCTTCCTCCTTGGCCAGGGATTTCTGCTGTGCCATCATATATTTGGAAGCATTACCGGCAAACTTTTTGGACAGCTTCGTCAAAAGGATACAGGATGCAATGACAATAAGGGTCAGCCAGACACTGTAATACAGCATCATGATAAACATCACGCAAATCTGAAGCATGGCCTGAACCAGGCTGGGGATACTCTGTCCAATGAGCTGACGAATGGCATCTGTATCGTTGGTGTAGGTACTCATAATGTCGCCATGGGCGTGGGTATCAAAAAACTTAATAGGCAGATCCTGCATCTTTTCAAACATATCATTACGCAGGCTCTTTAATGTGCCCTGGGTCACCGTTGCCATGATTCGGGAATAGGTAAAGGAACACAAAATACCCAGGATATAGATCATGGCCATAGTGGACAGGATGCTGGCAAAGGTCTTTGCCACACTGGCCAGACCGGTACTTAAACCGGGAGTAATCACTTCATCAATCAGTCTCTGCATAAATACCGTAGCAACGGTACCGGATACGGAGCTGATAACGATACAGATCACAACTACAATAAGCTGCACACGATAGTGGGCCAACAGGTACTTAATCAATCTTCCCAAGGTACCCTTCTTTGCCTTAGGACGCTGCGGTCTTCTTAATCCATTTCTGTTCATCCGACTTATGCCTCCTTACTCTTCGTCTGGGAATCATATACCTCACGGTAGATTCCATTCAATGCTAACAATTCCTCAGAAGTTCCCTGTTCTACGATCTTGCCGTCTTCCATAACTAAGATCAGATCGGCATCCTCCACAGAGGAGACACGCTGGGCAATGATGATCTTGGTGGTATCAGGGATTTCCTCCCGGAAGGCACGGCGGATCAGGGCATCGGTCTTGGTATCTACGGCGGAAGTGGAATCATCCAGAATCAAAATCTTCGGCTTCTTTAACAAAGCTCTGGCAATACAAAGTCTCTGCTTCTGTCCACCGGAAACATTGGTACCGCCCTGTTCAATGTAGGTATCATATTTATCCGGGAACTGCTGCACAAACTCATCGGCCTGAGCCAGCTTGGATACACGAACCAGTTCTTCATCGCTGGCATTTTTATTACCCCAGCGAAGATTTTCCTTAATGGTACCGGCAAACAGTACATTTTTCTGTAACACAACAGCTACCTCATCCCTAAGAGCTGTCAGGTCATACTCTCTTACATCCTTGCCGCCTACCTTTACGCTTCCTTCCGATACATCATAAAGACGGGAAATCAACTGAATCAAAGATGTCTTGGAAGAACCGGTACCGCCGATGATACCTACGGTCTGACCGGAGCGGATATTTAAGTTAATATCCTCCAGGGCATTTTTCTTACTTTTCGCATTGTAGCGGAAGTTTACATGGTCAAAGACGATGCTGCCATCTGCTACTACTGTCTCACCGCCTTCAGGGGAAGTCAGAGAGCTTTCATGATCCAGAACTTCCACAATACGGCTGGCAGACTCTGATGCCATGGTGGTCATAACAAAAACCATGGACAACATCATCATAGCGCTGAGGATCTGTACTCCATAGCTGATGAGGGAGGACATCTGTCCTGTGGTCAGCTCCGTTCCCCCGGAGGTGATAATCATTCTGGCACCCAGATAGCTGACCAACAGCATGGCCACATAGATGCAGAACATCATAACAGGTCCATTTAAAGCCAACAGCTTCTCGGCATGGGTGAAATCCGCACGAACTTCCTCAGATGCCTTTTCAAATTTCTTTTTTTCGTAATCTTCCCGCACAAAGCTTTTTACGACACGAATGCCTGCCACATTTTCCTGTACGGAATTGTTCAAGGCATCGTATTTCTTGAAAATTACTTTGAAAATCTTATGAGCTCCACCAGCAATGCTGAAAAGAATGATACCTAAAATCGGTAAGATCGCCAAAAAGATCAGAGACATTCTCACATTGATGGTCATAGCCATAATGACAGAGAACACCAACATCAGAGGAGTTCTCACAGCAATACGGATAATCATCTGATACGCATTCTGCACATTGGTGACATCTGTGGTCAGACGGGTCACCAGGGAAGAGGTAGAAAACTTATCGATGTCCGCAAATCCAAAATCCTGCACCTTAAAAAACAGATCCTGACGCAGATTTTTTGCAAAACCGCAGGATGCGGTAGCTGCCGCATTACCGGACTTTACGCCGCAGAACAGTGATGCCAGTGCCATCACTACCAGTATTCCGCCATATTGAAGGATGGGAGTCATGTCTTCGCCGGTCATGTGATCGATCAATGATGCCATGATCAACGGAATCAAACACTCCAGGATTACTTCGCCGGTTACATATAAAGGTGTCTCGATAGATGCCTTTTTATATTCCCGGACGCTTTGTAATAATCTTTGAATCATTTTTATGTAGCCTCCTTATCTAGCCTCCTGTTTTATTCCAACTTTTTATTGTATACAAGAAAAGAATCCTCATTCCGGCAAGCTCTGTCACGAAGCCCTTCCTGTGGATTCATAACCTGCACCGATTGTGATCGGCTAAAAAGTTCGTTACCTAACATTATACTCAGGAATTTGGAAATGTAAACCCAAAATTCTATCTCAATTATGTTTTTTTTGTGAACCAATTTTCGGCAAAAAAAGACAGGCCCACGATTTAAAACCGTGAGCCCATCCAAAAAAAGGGGAGGATAAGTATTTTTCTTTCGTATCTACCTATAGTATGACCGATACGTTGAAAAATATACTATAAAATATAGTGATTGTCGTTATTATATTGATTATGAATCCTTCTGTTTCTCGGCTTCTCTCATCCGTTTTGTCATGAGACCACCGATCCTTCCGGATTCTTTTGCTGTCAGGCTCTTCCATCCGTTCTGAATCACCTTGTCATAGACTCCGATTTCCGAAGCAATCTCCAATTTCAGGGACTCTTCCGGTGTCAGATGTTCCAGGTCGACAACATTTCTGTTTTTCTTCTTCTCAGTCTGCTTCTCTTTCATAGTCATATCCTTTCTTCTTATTATCCATCTTTACCGGTGAATCTTCGAAATCAAATTTCCCTTACTTCCATCCGGAATGCCATCCTCTGACAACCCCGGTTCCGGTCATAAGTATATCCATGACTATTTTATTTTATACAGATAATGCTGTCTCTACATAAAAGACAATAAGCGGCAGACCATTCAGAAAACTGACGCCTACCGCTTGCTATCTTTTATATCATAAAGGCTTACACCCTTTCTCCATGATGTAGACGAGTTCTGTTTAGGTTAGGCTGGTCTGTAATTTTCTCGTCTCGTATTCATGGTATGATCCATCACTCTATAAAACCCTTCCTGTACAATGGAATCATCTCCTTCGTATCTTTATGTCAACTTCCACTGATTGTTTCCAAACGGGTTTCTTTGTTGTGACTTCATGATAGCACCCAGTTACTTTTTTGTCAACATAAAATTCCATTTTTTTACTTTTAAAAAAATGCCCCTCCAATCTTTTACGATCAGAGAGGCATTCCTTATTTTATTTTATTATTTGTACAGCTCTACCAGACGAGTCAGATGCTCATAACGTGCCTCTGCAGCCTTCTGGTTCTCAGCGAACAGCTTCTCTGCACGCTCAGGGAAGGAACGAGTCAGACGGCTGTAACGAGTCTCGTTAGCCAGCATGGACTGATACTCCTCAGGATCAACAGCCTTGGAGGTCAGAGCGAAAGGATTCTTTCCTTCTGCCTTCAGAGCAGGATTGAAGGTGAACAGGTTCCAGTAACCAGCCTTAACAGCCTTCTTCATTTCGTTCTGGCAGTTGGTCATGCCGCCCTTTACACCGTGCAACTCACAAGGAGCATAGCCGATGATCAGGGAAGGTCCGGGATAAGCCTCAGCCTCTGCAATGGCCTTAACAGCCTGTGCAGGGTTTGCACCCAGAGCGATCTGTGCTACATAGATGTAACCATAGCTCATAGCAATCTCAGACAGAGACTTCTTCTGGATTTCCTTACCGGCAGCAGCGAACTGGCAAACCTCACCGATGTTGGAAGCCTTGGAAGCCTGTCCACCGGTGTTGGAGTACATCTCGGTATCGAATA